>CAIYXD010000033.1 GCA_903930085.1 uncultured Flavobacteriia bacterium | reverse complement strand
ATTAAATACATTAGGTTACTTAAAGTAACCCCACAAAGTAACCTCAAAAAAAAATTCCCTCCATTTGAAATGAAGGGAATTTTTTTTATGAATATAATGTTCTTAATTAATTGTAAAGTTAATTGGTAATCTACAACGGGTTCTAGCTTTTTTACCTTTCGCTTCACCAGGAGTCCAATTAGGCATGGAACGCACAACTCGTTTAGCTTCTCTGTCTAATTCTGTACTAACGCCTCTTTCAACAACGATGTTTGAAATAGCACCATCTGGCTCCACAACGAAAGACAGGTATACACGACCTTGATCGTTCATATCAATTGCTGTTTGTGGATATTGAATATTTTCACCAATCCATTGTTGAAGTGCAGCAGCTCCTCCAGGGAATGTTGCTTCCACATCTGGAAAATCGATTACTTCTTCTTGTACTACAATTACAGTTTCTTCTCCAATTGTAATCTCAGGAATAACAGCAACAATTGGTGTAGGTTCAACTTCTGTGTTTTCTTTCACCTTAATCTCATCATCTGGAGGCATAACAGCATCCACTTGTGGAGTAACTACAGGAGGAGGAGTATCTTCCGGTTTTTCTACCTGTTCAAATTTAACGGCAGTTGCAACAACTTCTGTTTTTTTCTTTGAATCATCTGCAATTGCAGAGGTATAAGAAAATGATGCAAGAACCATACTTCCAACAAAAAGCAAACCAATAAAAACAATAGGGGTTCTTAAACGATCAATATTTGCCTCTTCACTTTTCTTTAAATCCATAATACATTGAATTAGTCCGTAAATATACTTTTTTTTTGAATACAAATTCTGTTCCAAAATTAACAACAAATGCAGTTCAATAAATAAAAAGCACTCCTTAAATATAAAATTACCACTTGATTAAATGGAAATTGTTGTATTCAAACCTCAAAAAAAATCTAAATAATTATCCAATCAATGCAGCATAACCAACAGCATCAAGAAGTGCATCCAACTCACTAGAATCTGTTAATTTTACTTTAACCATCCATCCGTCATTGTATGGATCAGAATTTACTAATTCAGGATCCGCTTCTAATTTTGAATTGAATTCAATAATTTCTCCACTAATCGGCATAAAAAGATCTGAAACAGTTTTAACTGCTTCAACAGAACCAAAAACTTCTTCTTTTCCTAAAGTTTCTCCTTCTGTCTCAATCTCAACATATACGATATCACCAAGTTCTCCTTGTGCAAAATCAGTAATTCCTATTGTTGCAATATCTCCTTCTACACTAACCCATTCATGGTCTTTTGTGTATTTTAAATTTTGTGGAACATTCATATTTGTAGTTTTTTGTCGCAAATGTAGGATTTTTCCTTTCCCATTCGTGCGATTTTTAAAATTTATTGTCCACAATATACCTTTTATTTTTAGCATACTTATTCCTGGTTCATTTATGGATCTTTTAAAAGCTTCAATTCGAATTCTAACACGTAATGTTTCCGGAGTTTTGATAGCCTAAAATGAACCATTTTTTAGTATTTTTGCTGCAGTATGGTAAATCAAGATCAAATTAAAGAGATACATAGCAGAATTAATGCAATTGGTTCCTACCTTAAAATTGAGGAAAAAAGGCTGCAACTGCAAGAGGAGGAGCTGAAAACGCAAGACCCTCTGTTCTGGGATGATCCAAAAGAAGCAGAAGCGCAGATGAGATCCATTCGAGTTTTAAAATTCTGGATTGAATCGTACGACCAATTGAAAGCTTCCTTTGATGATTTAGAGGTTTTAATTGAATTTGCAAAGGAAGGAATGGCTGAACCCAAAGAAGTGGATGAGCAATTTAAAATTTTAGCAGATAAAGTTGAGGAAATTGAATTGAAAAACATGCTTTCCGGTGAAGAAGATTCTTTGAGTGCTGTTTTGCAGATTACTTCGGGCGCAGGTGGAACTGAGAGCTGTGATTGGGCTTCTATGTTGATGCGAATGTACATGATGTGGGGACAAAAAAATGGTTTTAAAATCAAAGAATTAAACTACCAAGAAGGGGATGTTGCTGGAATTAAAACCGTAACGCTTGAGTTTGATGGTGAATTTGCTTTCGGTTACCTGAAAGGTGAAAATGGCGTTCACCGATTGGTGCGCATATCTCCATTCGATTCAAACGCAAAAAGACATACTTCATTTGTTTCCGTTTACGTTTATCCGCTTGTCGACGATACCATAGAAATAAATATAAATCCAGCCGATATTACTTGGGATACTTTCCGTTCCGGAGGAGCTGGTGGACAAAATGTAAATAAAGTTGAAACCGCAGTTCGTTTGCGTCACGCACCTACTGGAATTATTATTGAGAACTCCGAATCACGTTCCCAACTTGGGAACAAGGAAAAAGCAATGCAATTATTACGCTCGCAATTGTATGAATTGGTCCTACGCGAAAGAATGGCAAAACGAAATGAAATCGAAGCTGGGAAGAAAAAAATTGAATGGGGCTCGCAAATTAGAAATTATGTAATGCAACCTTATAAATTAGTTAAAGATGTCCGCACTGGTCATGAAACTGGTAATGTTGATGCTGTAATGGATGGAGATATTAATGGGTTTTTAAAGGCCTTTTTAATGATGTACGGGAATTAATAGGAAGCTAATAAAATTTTTAGAAAATAATATAAATGATCGTTTACCACAATTCTAAATGTTCTAAAAGTCGAAATGCAATAGACTTCTTGCGAGAAAAGGGAGTGGATTTTTCGGTAGTAGAATACTTAAAAACACCATTAAATAAAGAAGAATTAAAAAATATTGTAGCGAAATTGGGAATAGATCCCGTAGATTTAATTCGGAAAGGAGAACTAGAATTCAAGGAGAATTTTAAAGATAAATCCCTTACCAATAATGAATGGTTGGACGCAATGGTGAAATTCCCGAAACTTATTGAGCGACCTATCGTATTAACTGAAGCAAAAGCAATAGTTGCAAGACCAACCGAAAGAATAAACGAGTTGTTTTGATATTTTTTGCTAAATTGAATAAATAATAAACTTTAAGGGAACCTTGCATCCCACCTTTTTGAAATGAGAACGAAGTATTTTGATTTGATTGACCAGACATTTGATTTTCCTCAAAATGAATTTCATCTGCGTGAAGACCACCTTTTCTTTCATGGGATAGATTTAATGCGCTTGACACAAGAATACGGAACGCCGCTTAAATTTAATTATCTGCCCCAAATATCAAATAATATACAACGTGCAAAAGGATGGTTTAGAGAAGCAATCAGCAATCTCGGCTACTCTGGGAATTATTACTATTCCTATTGTACAAAAAGCAACCACTTTTCTTTCGTATTGGATGAGGTAATGAAAAACGACGTTCATATCGAAACGTCCTCGGCTTTCGATATTGATATTGTACGAAATCTATACGAAACAGGAAAATTGAGCGCTGGCAAATATGTTATCTGTAATGGCTTCAAACCGCAACAATATATTGATAATATTGCCGGTTTGATCAATGAGGGTATGTTGAATGTTATTCCTATTGTTGACAATACCCAGGAATTACAAGATTTATTGGCTAAAACGGATAAAGATCTGAAAATTGGTATTCGAATTGCTTCGGAAGAAGAACCGAAATTTGAATTTTACACCTCTAGACTTGGGATTCGTTACCGTGAAATTGTGCCGTTCTACAAAGCAATGCTGAAAGATAATCCACGAGTAGAAGTGAAAATGCTGCATTTTTTCATTAACACAGGAATCAATGATACGGCTTATTACTGGAACGAATTGACAAAATGTTTAAGAATATACAGCGACCTAAAAAAGATTTGTCCTTCGTTGGATTCATTGAATATTGGTGGCGGTTTTCCAATTAAAAAATCCCTCGCTTTTGACTTCGATTATGCCTACATGGTGCGGGAGATTTTAACCCAAGTGCAGCGAGTTTGCGCAGACAATGATATTCCAGAACCAAATATTTTCACTGAATTTGGATCGTTTACGGTTGGAGAAAGTGGCGGCGCGATTTTTAGTGTGTTGCACCAAAAACAGCAAAATGACCGTGAAAAATGGAATATGATTGATTCTTCTTTCATGACGAATTTACCAGATACTTGGGCAATTAACCAACGTTTTATTTTGTTGCCAATAAATCGATGGAACGATGATTATGAAAGGGTTTTACTGGGTGGATTAACGTGCGATAGTGATGATTATTACAATTCAGAGCAGCATTCTAATGCCATTTATCTTCCAAAATATGACCGAAATAAAGTTTTATATATCGGATTCTTCAATACGGGTGCATACCAAGAAACAATTGGTGGATTTGGCGGGTTAAAACATTGTTTAATTCCTGAGCCTAAGCATATTTTGATTCAACGGGATGAAAATGGAAAATTGCAAACGGAACTTTTTAGCGAAGAGCAAACAGCAGCGGATTACCTTAAAATCTTAGGCTACCAAAAATAAATTAAACAATTTGAGTAATAGCTCAAGCTAATTACTATCTTTGCAACCCAAAATAAAAGGGATTACCGACCTCAAAAGCGATGAAATTAGACAAGATTTATTTAAAGACAAGTTCACGATTTTCTGAATTTCTAACTAATTGGGCAAATGAAAAAAATTATTCGTTGGCCGAATATTCTGAAAAAAATGATGATTCTGATGGAGGGATTGACGGACTAGTTATTTTTAATGAAAACCAAGAGGTAGAGCGAGATATATTAGACATTCGTGCGATTTTTGATAACCACCAAAAACCAGTTCATCGTATTGATATTAATGGAACACTTATGGTCGGAATTTCTAATTTAGACCTTTGGATTGAAAGAAATAGTTGTAAAAGAGTTCTGTTTATTGGTGGAGATGCTTTAGTCGATAATCCAAATCTAGAGCGCTATTTAACGAATCTTAAATAAAATTCTTTTTTATTTCTGTATAAGGTTTTAATTTACGTTTACTTTCAATTTTAAAAGCCCAACAAATTTCTTGGTATTCTCCTAGTTAAATGGCAGCAATTATGCAGTAATTGTTATTTAAGCAATTTTTTTTTTGGCAGATCTTCTCTTCTCGTTTTTCTTTGGCATTAGTAGCCAAAAGTTAGTGATCAATTCATTTTTACATTATTAGTGCAGGTCTTTTTGTTCGTTTTTTTTAAACCATTTTTGTTTGTGTAAAACAATTAACCATTTCATTTTTTACCTTTATAAGCAATTAGTAATATGGTCGAAAAGAAAAAAAAATCTGTTGTTGTTGGATCTGGAATCGCTGGAATAGCTGCGGCAATTCGATTGGCGAATAAAGGGTATTCCGTGGATGTTTATGAAGCGAATAATTATCCTGGTGGAAAATTGACTTCTATAAAATTAGGGGGATACCGATTCGATGCAGGTCCGTCGTTGTTTACGCTTCCAGATTTGGTTACCGATTTGTTTGTATTGAGCGGAAAAACACCAAGTTCCTATTTTGAATTCTACAAATGTAAAACAACTTGCCATTATTTTTTTGAAGATGGCACTTTTTTGCCGTTCCCTGCGGATGAAAAGGAATTGCTGCAACACGTCTCTCAAACGCTGTCAATTGACAGTAATATGTTAAAACAACACTTGAAAAAAAGTGCGTATTTATATAAAAAGACACGAGTAGCTTTTCTAGAAAATTCTTTGCACCGTATTAAAAACTATATTTCTCTGGACCTTTTTAAAACGATTGCAGCCATGCCTTTTTTAATGATTTTCAAAAGTATGCACGCTGCAAATGAGAAAGCGCTGAATCATCCTAAATT
>CAIYXD010000032.1 GCA_903930085.1 uncultured Flavobacteriia bacterium | reverse complement strand
TATTTTTTCTCCGATAAATACCAGATTTCTTTTGGTGCAGATCACATGAAATATGTTATGCAGGCCGATCAGACGGTTAAAGTAAATGGTGAAATTGCCAACTCCGGAACAAAATACGATGGCGTTTATACGGATCGAGATTTGGTCATGACTAAAGATTTTTTGCAATTTGAGCATACCGATGGCTTGAATTACGAAAATATTGAAGTTAGAAGGTTCGATGCATTGTTTACGCGCGATAAATTTGTTGTCAGCGCAAACGAAGGATTTGGTGTTGGAATATTACTCCCAAGAACCAACGCAACATTACTGAATAATGCGCGCCACGATGAGTTTCATTTAGCGGGATATGGTTTTGCAGCGGTTGCTTCGTTGAACTTTACTTTTTTTAATTATTTCTTTATTCAGCCCGAATTCAAGGCTGGATTTATACACATGCCCGATATTCGTACGACGCAATTCAAAGCCGACCGAGCAAGCCAGTATTTTTGGTTTTCCCAATACAATGTTGTCTTTGGAGGAAATTTCTTTTTATCCAGCAAAGCAAAACGTGCAACAAAAAAAATGATTTAAGTATGGCAATTTTTGAATTCAATGGTTTTCGCCCAGTAATAAAGGAAAGTAGTTTTATTCATCCAAACGCCGTTGTAACTGGAAATGTTATAATAGGAGAAAATGTTTACATTGGACCCGGCGCAGCGATTCGAGGCGATTGGGGGAAAATTATCATTGAAGATGGTTGTAACGTGCAGGAAAATTGCACAATTCACATGTTTCCTGGAACAACGGTTACGCTGAAAAAAGGTGCACATATTGGACATGGAGCAATTATTCACGGTGGAACAATTGGAGAAAATTGTTTGATTGGAATGAATAGTGTAATTATGGACGACGCAGTATTGGAGGATGAATGTATTGTTGGCGCATTGTCTTTTGTGCCGGCAAAAATGCATTTACCAAAGCGAAGTCTAGCGATTGGAAATCCAGCAAAAATAGTCAAGCAAGTTTCGGATGAAATGATTGCGTGGAAAACGAAGGGAACAGCTTTGTATCAAGCACTTCCAGGCGAGTGTTTCCGAGGATTAAAGGAATGTGAGCCTTTGCGAGAAATCGAAGCAGACCGACCGAATCAAACGGCGTTGTTAAGTACCTGGGAGAAAATCAAAAATAAGTAATACAAATTTGTACATTTAGCTTTTCCTGCAATCATTAACGGAATTGTCCGTTGATTGGGATTTTTAGTGTAAAGAAAGTAATCATGTTAAATAAACAAATAGAATTGACCAATGAACAAACTTCACCTTTGTTCAGAATTATGTGGCTCTATAATGCAGATGAACCAACAAGAAGGCAATTTGAAAATAATATTTGTGCTTTTCATATTGGAAATGGCTTAATTCTTTCTGTTGCGCACAATCTAAAAACGGAAGCAAAAATTCTTAAATCCATCGAGGGATCGCTATTTTCGGATTCTATTTTACCTTTTCTAAATCCGGAACAGATTCTACTATTCAACAGGTGTTATTCGGTTGATGCTACAACGAATAAACGGTATTTAAATACAACTAATCAAAACGATATTCAATTGATTGGTGCGGCTTTACAGCAACTAAATTTTGACACCCGATGGTTGACTCTTTCTGAAAAAAATACGTGTCGTCCGCACCTTATAGTTCAATTTAAATCCGATCAATTCTACAACGATCCACAACTGACTTCCTTTTTTAATCCAACAACTTATTTTCACGAACAAGTTTTAAACCGTCACACTTTTTTATTGGAAGTCGAATTGGTTGAAGCTTTCTATCAGGAAGATATTGCGCTTTACAGAATTATCAATACAGAACAGAAGATAATTGATCGACTTCCTGCAATTGAAATAGATTTTTCGATATTAAACGACGCACAAAAAAACTATTATTGCTTACAAAGTTCTCCAGGCGGATCATTGGGAAGACTTTTGAATAAAGCACAAATTGAAGGGTATTTAGACCATCACGCAACATTTGCAGATCGGTTTGGCGGAGATTTCACGTTTGAAGGAATGCGTTATTTAATACAAGGATATTTTCGTTTTGGTTCGTCCGGTGCACCTTACGTTGTATATGATAGTAATTCAGGTGATTTTAAAGTAAATGCGATTCAAAGTGAAGCGTGCCCAATCCAACTGTCAATTTCCAACAACAAAGAAGGTAATTTTCAATACGTAAATGCCCTTGCAACGCCATTATCTATTATTCAATCTAAACTTCTATACTATATTTCTTTACACGAATCAAGTAAAAAATAAAAAGAAGATTAGTTTGTTAAATAAACACATGAAAATAAGCACGATAGCCAGTTCTATTTGAATTAATAATTACTACAATAAAAGTGAAACGAAATTAATTGACCTTTTTAAAATAATGGGTAAATCCAAATCCTACGATTAAAAAGGAAGTCGTTCTATTAAATTCTTTCGGGTCATAGCCGCCAAAAGTTTCCAAGCCAATCATACTTGGTTTATATCCAAAACCTTGAAATGCATAACTGATAAAAAG
>CAIYXD010000031.1 GCA_903930085.1 uncultured Flavobacteriia bacterium | reverse complement strand
TGTTTCGCTAGTTTCTGTCTGCGTTTAGCAATTGCATCGTACAAACGATCTCGGTAGCAAATTGGGATTAGTTTAAAAATATAGGCGATTTTCAACGGGAATTTCAGGAAATACAAGAGTGCAAATGCAGCGCTTGATTTCGAATAGAGGAAATAATTCGAATAGAAATAGAACGTGCTTAAATCTGGCTCGGGACAATCATTAGCAGCAAAAAAATCCTTAGCAAAGTTGGATTGCAAGGCAGCAAAGTAAATTACTGGCTTGCGTTCCCAGCGGAGAATAAATTGAACCGAACGGTTGCAAAAAGCACAATCTCCATCGTAGAACACAATATTTTTATCGGCGTAATTCATGGTTCAAAGATAGAAATTTGCCCTAGAATAAATTCTTTTCAGGCACTTCCATTTTACAATCCGTCATTCCTTGTTATATTTGTCAAATAAATAAACTACGAAATAAAATTACGATGAAAAATATAGCTGTTATTGGTTCTGGCACAATGGGAAATGGAATTGCGCATGTTTTTGCACAATTTGGGTATACTGTTTCATTGATTGATATTTCACAAGCTTCTTTGGATAAAGGAATTGCTACAATTGGTAAAAACTTGGATCGTCAAGTAGCGAAAGAAGCGATTTCAGAAGCAGATAAAGCAGCAACGTTGGCAAACATTACAACCTTTACTTCTATGGAGGAAGGTGTGAAAAGTGTGGATTTGGTTGTGGAAGCTGCGACGGAAAATGTGGATTTAAAATTAAAAATATTCGCTGATCTTGATAAATTAACAGCGCCACATGTTATTCTTGCATCCAACACATCTTCTATTTCGATTACAAAAATTGCAGCAGTTACAACGCGTCCAGAAAAAGTTATCGGCATGCATTTCATGAACCCTGTTCCAGTGATGAAACTAGTTGAGATTATTCGCGGATATTCCACATCGGATGAAGTAACCAATTTGGTAATGGAAACTTCCCGAAAATTGAATAAAGTGCCGGTTGAAGTAAATGATTATCCTGGATTTGTTGCAAATAGAATTTTAATGCCAATGATTAACGAAGCAATAATTACCTTATTTGAAGGAGTTGCTGGCGTGGAAGAAATCGATACGGTAATGAAACTTGGAATGGCACATCCGATGGGCCCGCTCCAATTAGCAGATTTTATCGGCTTGGATGTTTGTTTGGCAATCATGGAAGTTCTTCACGATGGATTTGGAAATCCAAAATACGCACCATGTCCATTGTTGGTAAATATGGTTATGGCTGGTAAAAAAGGCGTGAAATCGGGTGAAGGTTTTTATTCTTGGACACATGGAACAAAAGAGTTGGTTGTAGCATCCAATTTTAAGAAATAAGCGTAAAATCGCACTGTTTTTTATGCTGATTTCTAGTCAGTTATAAAGTATATTTTGATTGTTTCTGACAAAAAACACGTTGCAGAGAAATTGGTAATCTAGTTGTTCTGCACAAAAAATAAAAGCATCGATTCCGCGTTGTTAGACTAAAACGTTGATTAACAATTGTAAATAGCAGCTACGCTGTCGAAAATAAAAAAAACGAGTTGAAGCGCTTATACGTATTTAGTATTCGATCTTTTGTGGGACCTTTTTTGGTCACTCTAGCCATTTCTATGTTTATTCTGATCATGCAATTTCTATGGAAATACATCGACGATTTAATGGGAAAAGGATTGGACAGCCTCGTGATTTTAGAATTGCTTTTT
>CAIYXD010000030.1 GCA_903930085.1 uncultured Flavobacteriia bacterium | reverse complement strand
TTTGCGCGACTTGTACCACACTTTTATGAATACTCAAGCCGTTGCCGAAGATCTTTTGACGTTAACGCGCAGCGAACGCATCACCGTAGTGGCTGAATTGTGGCATTGGAGCATAAACGATGTGCGACGCGTGGATTTGATTTCTGCAAATTAAAACCTTATTTATTCCAGTAAATTAGCCATAAAAGAGGAAAAACTCCCGAGATGATCGGGAGTTTTTAGTTACTTATCGAACGGTTTTTTTTCCGTTGAACGAAAACGTTCCAAGGCTTGCGTCCAATTTATAGTATCCTGATGGGCTTTTAATTTATCCATCTGTTCCGTTGCATCCGTGCATGCTGCTTTGGTAATATTCGCTGATTCCACTTGCTTTTCTAGGTAAACAAGCGCTTCCGATTGTGCCGTTTCTTCTGCTTTAATCGTTTTCAACAAAGCTTTATGGTAAACGTATAGTTCCATTGCTTGTTCGGACGGTTTTGGCAAAATGGACAGGTTTTCGAGTTCCGTTCGGATAACAAGCAGTTCCGCTTGTAAACTAACCTGCTTTTCTCTGGTGGCCGCCGCACGCTCGTAATGTTGATCGCGGATATTGATTTGTTTCTCCTCTTCCAATTCCAGCACTCCAATTTTTGTGCGCAGTAGCCGAAGTTCTAGCGCGGATAAGGTTTCTTTTTGCTTTCGAATTTCCGCATAATTCGTTCCATACTGCCATTCCTGCTGTTCGATATACGGTTTCAAGGAAATAAGAAAATCCCTATTGGAATTAGCTTTCTCAAATACTTCCAATGGTATTTCGAAAATAGAATGCGGGAAAAGCCATCTTCTAGCCCATTTCTGTCGTTCTTCCGACGGCAGTGGTAAAAGCGAAAACATTGTTGCCGGTTGTGTGAAAAGTTGCGCAATCCAGTGTTGGTTTTCCAGGTTCTCTTCCGGCTGACACGCATAGATCAATTTGCCGTTTTTTGCCGCCAATTCCTTCAAAAATTCTTCTACAAGCGCTTTCTGCTCCTGGTTTTGCAACAGCACATGTAAATTATCGATGCACACAATGGAACGCTGCAGGATTTCACTCAGGTGGTATTCTGTAAGATCGCTAAAAAAAGTGCCCGATTTAAAATGTAAAAAGGCCACACGCAGTTCTTTTCTGCTTAATTCATTCGCAAGTGCGTGGAGTAAAAAACTACCTCCGTTGCCCGAACTACTTTCTATTCGAACTGCGGAAAACCCTTGAAAATCTTCACTTAGGTGTTGCTTCAATTCCTCAATTAGATTCGGCTCCCCCTTAAATTTAGCCAATTGTTTCTTAAAATCTGGCCGATCAAATAGCATGTGTTTCATGTGTTTTTTATTTTTTTACACAAAGGAAAAGAGGCACTCCGTATTATACATACTTAGTGATAATTAATTTTATTTGTGGAAAGAAAGATTGGGTTTTAATGTGGAAAATTGTGAATAATTATTTATACTATTAAATTTGAACTAAGTAATCGTATAAGCTATTTTCAACAGATGTATTCATCCGAAATTTAATTTTCACAACTGGAACTTCTTTACCATTATCGTCTTTCATTTTTGCCTCAACGAAGCTATCATCGATTGGTTTTACATCACCCATGTAATAAAATTCCGTTCCTTCATCGTTACTTTTTTTAATGAAAAGCGGAAGTCTCAAACCTGCTTTGTGATTTTTAATTGTCTGAACATCATTGCTTTTGAATGTTCTTCTTGATTTAGACATCCATTCAAATACAGAAGGATTCAAAAATCCATCTTCATACTTTGTTGTACTAGAAATACTTTCAGCTTTATGGTAATTGACAAAAATCGGACAATTACTTTTATCAGGCGATATCATATAACCACCAACATTTTGCGCCAAAGGATTTTGTTTCCAATTTAAGATTCTAAATACATCTTTTCGTGAGTATTTTTGATATAAATTAAATCCTTCAATAAATTTAGAAGCATTATAATTTGAATCAAATGATTTTATTGCGAAGGATAAACTATCTAGCAAAAATTCAAAAAACTGAGGTTGTTTCAAATTTTCTTGAAAATCATTTTCAATAGTTATTTGCCCATTTTCTTTACGAATAACATTCAAATTATATATCTCTCGAACAGACTTTAACTTCTTTTCCTTGTTCTCTGTAACAAACTCAAAATTCAAGTTAAGAATACACGAATCAATTGTTGGGTCAGAAATCACATAACCATATTTATTTTGCATTATTTTCTTAAAATC
>CAIYXD010000029.1 GCA_903930085.1 uncultured Flavobacteriia bacterium | reverse complement strand
GACCTATTATTGCTCCAGAAGGTGGTGAAACTGAACGATTAGTGAAACAAGCATTTAAAGAATTTTCTACTGGGCTTTATAATATAGAGGATTTGAGAAGGAAAATGAATCAAAATGGCTTGAAAAGCAGCAAAAATTCTTTCTGGAAAATGCTTCGTAACAAAGTTTACATAGGACAAATTTGTGTTCCTGCTTATAAGACTGAACCAGAAGAATGGGTCAATGGACAGCACCAAGGAATCATAGATGAAAATGTGTTTTTCGCTTGTCAAGATATAATTGAAGATCGAAAAAGAAAAGTTCCTAAAACTTTCAAATTGTTGCGTGATGAATTCCCATTACGCGGACATTTAATTTGTCCACAATGTGGATCGACACTTACTGCATCTAATTCTAAAGGAAGGAGAGGGAATTATTACCCTTACTATCATTGTTTGAAAGGATGTAAAGAACGACAAAAAGCAGAAGTGGTAAATGGCGCTTTTGTTAATTTATTGAGCGAATTAAAATTCAAAGCAAAACGACTTCAATTATTAGGAGCTATCATAAAGGATAAAATGAAGTCGAACAACCAGGAAAGCAAAATACAAATCGAAAAAATTCAAAAAGAAATTACGAAGCAAAATCTTCGGTCGACAAATGCTCGTGGACTTATGCTTGATGGTGAAATTACTTCGACTGAATACAAAGAAATTAAAATCGAAATCGAAACAACCATAACAAATTCAACCAGAGAATTGAATAAATTAAGTAACACTTTACTTAATATTGAATCCAAGATTGATGGTTGTATCGAACTGCTTTCAAACATCGAAAACCTATATTCCCAAAAGGATACAGCAACAAAGCAACGTATAATTGGTTCGATATTTCCTCGGAAGATGGTATTTGAAAAAAATTCAGTTCGAACCCTCGAAATGAATCGGGTGGTTTCTCTGATACTCAACGCTGGCAAGACTTCTGGAGGGAGTAAAAAAGAAAAGCACACCGATTTTGGCGTGCTTTCCTGTGGAGTGGAGTCGGAGGGGTTCGAACCCTCGTCCAAACGATGAGTTTTCAAGCTTTCTACATGCTTATTTCTTGGTTGGTTTTCGACAGTGGGAAGGACAAGAACACCCGAATCCACCGCTTAAACACTGAGATCTTGCAAAAGCTTAGTATTATCACTTTTGCCAGCCCAAAATTTTGAACTCCCGAATAACGCATCTAATGGGCAGAGACGCGAAGGAAGTACTTGTCTAACCTACTAAACTTCGGGAAGATTAAGCCAATTAACATTCAGCTAATTAAGCAGCAAGTGCGTATGACGTGTTGTCAATTATAGTTTGAAGCAAGATATTTAAGAGGTTCACAACAACCCTCTGCATGCTGACACTCGACTACTTCTGTCGCTGTCAAATCCAAAAACGACCCCAAAGAACTAGTGTAAAGGTACAAAATCATCTTGCAGCAAACAATGTGAAACTTGAAAATCGTGCATAATTAACAAATTATAAGGGAAATTGCCATCTTTTCAGTTTCCTTAACTTCTTAATATGCTTCCCTCCTTTTAGAACTTCCGATTTCCTTTCCGTGAAATAGAAGTGATATTGGCTTAAATTTCAAAGCCGGTAATTGAATTAATCTAAAATACGGGTAACCCAAAGAGAATTGCAGTTATAATCTCCTTAATTTTAGGCAGAAACTATTCCGAAACATGAAAAAAATACTCATCATCGAAGATAATTCTGCCATTCGAAATACAACCGCTGAGATTTTAAAATTAGCGGATTACCATGTAATTACTGCAGAAAATGGCCGAGAAGGAGTGGAATTGGCAAAAAGCAATCTTCCGGATTTGATTCTGTGCGATATCCTGATGCCGGATTTAGATGGCTACGGTGTACTCCGAATCTTGAGTAAAAACAAAGAAACGCTGGGGATTCCGTTCATCTTTATCACCTCCAAAAACGCGAGAAGCGACTTGCGAAAAGGAATGAATCTCGGAGCAGACGACTATATGTTTAAACCCTTCAAGGAAACAGATCTCCTGGAAACAATTGAAACACGTATGCAGCGAAACGAGAATATCTTAGAGAAATATGCGCAAGCAATTTTGGAAAAGGAACCGGAAATAAGCGAAACGGCTGAAGGAATTGATGATTTACTGAATTTCTCGTCGGGAAGAAAGGAAAAAATTGTCCTTAAAAAGGAAAAAATCTACCAAGAAAGCGATTATTCCAATTACGTTTATTTTGTTTTAACTGGTCGCATAAAATGCCTAAAAACAGACACCTATGGAAAGGAATATGTTACAGATATTTATATTCCCGGGAATTTTTTTGGATTTATGCCACTGCAACAAGACGGCGAATACCACGATACGGCAATAGCATTGGAAGATTCAACTGTTTCGATTATTCCAAAACGGGATTTCCTGTTATTTGTGCAAAAAAACCAGGAAACAGCTACAAAATTCATTGAAATGCTTTCCGAGAACATCAAGGAAAAAGAAAATCGCTTGCTGCAGCTAGCATATGCGCCTGTTCGAAACCGTGTAGCACATGCAATTTTAAAATATGGCACGGAGGATCAGAATAAAAACCTATCCATTACAGGAATTACACGAGATGATCTTGCCTGTATTGTAGGTTCTACAAAAGAATCCTTGATCCGAATTTTAACCGAATTTAAACGCGATGGCTTGATTCAATCGGACGGAAGAAATATTGTGATTTTAAACCAAAAGGATTTGAAACGCACCGCTTCCGGATTTTAATTAAACCGTTTCTCCGTACTTTTCAGATAGGAATTTACCTACTGGAACACTGACAAAAATCAACGGTAACGGCAACATTTTACATTTCCTGAATGCTAAATAGCGCGTTACTTTACTAAATAAAAACAAGGTTTAATTAAAAATTAGAACAATGAAAGTAAAAGATGTAATGACAACAAGTGCTTTAAAATATTGCACACCAGAAACAAATTTACACGACGCAGCAAAAGCAATGGGAGAAGCTAATTGTGGCGCACTTCCTGTCGTGGACAGCAACAAAAAAATTGTGGGAATAATCACGGATAGAGATATTTGTTTATCGCTAGCGCAAAATACGGCTTTGCCAATCAACCAGCGTAAAGTAGGCGAAATCATGTCGAGGAACGTACAGACAATTAAGGGTTCGGAAGAATTAACCGCGGCTTTCCGAAACATGCGGGAGAAAAAAATTGGACGTTTACCAGTG
>CAIYXD010000028.1 GCA_903930085.1 uncultured Flavobacteriia bacterium | reverse complement strand
TAATTAACAAAGACAGTGAATTAAATCTGCGCGTTCGAACAAATAAATTTGATCTAGAACAAACTGCCTTTTTGAAAGATCGAATACTTACAAAAGGTGTCAATAAATCCTATGAATTTGAAGGTAAATTTATTGTTCTGAAAGTAAATGACATTATCGAACCAACAACCAAAATGTTCACGGAGGCAAAAGGCGCTGTGACTTCGGATTACCAAAATTACCTGGAAATGGTTTGGTTGCAAGAATTAAATAAAAAACATACCGTGAAAATTTACGAATCTGTTCTTTACGCGATTGGACAATAATCTAACATATTTCTGCAAGCAGGCTGGCATCATGGTCAGCCTGTTTTGTTTTATGCTTTTCGCGTCTTTCGATGGTTTGGATTTAGTTTCTGCTAAAGTGGACCTTGCGCAACAAAGCCAAGCCAACCTTTGGATGAAACAAATGGGAAATGCATCTCGTCTTCAGGAAGAACTGGCTTGCGGAATTTATTCTAAATCTCCTTGTGGTTTGAAGATTGGAAAAGCCCTTCAAATAAGCATCGTGTTAAAAAATGATAAAGACTTTTCAAAAGTGAATTCTTATGCTAAACTTTATGCGGAGAATTTTACATTCCACAATTTAAAAACTGAAAACGAAATACAACGGATTCAAAACATATAAGAAAAACATGACATTAAAATTAATTTGTAGTATCGCAGTATTCAGTAGCACCTATTCTTTCGCACAACCTGCAAATTCTGTTGTGGATAAAATTGCAGCGCAAGTTGGAGATAATATCATTTTATTATCCGAAATCCAAGCGCAAAAATTACAGGCAATTCAAGCAAAGGTGGAAATTACGCCGCAAATGGACTGCGAAATCTTGGAGGAACTTATGTTTCAGGAATTGCTTATTAACCAGGCGAAATTAGACAGTCTTGTTATCACAGATCAGCAGGTAGATGCCGAAATGGAAAACAGGTTGCGTGTCATCGAAGAACAAATTGGTGGTCGTGCAAAAATGGAGGCTTTTTACGGAAAAACGGCGACTGAAATTAAGGAGGAATTCCGCCCAATTATTCTAGATCGCTTGTTGGCGGAAGAAATGGAAAGAAACATCACGCTCGATATTACCGTAACCCCAAAGGAAGTGCAAGAATTTTACTCAAAAATTCCAATCGATTCCATTCCACTAATTAATTCCCAGTTGAGTTTTCAGCAAATTGTACTTTATCCTGCCGTAACCAAAGAAGATAAAAAATTGGCGTACGATAAACTTACCGACATTCGAAATGGAATTACGACGGGTAAAAGTTTTGATACGCAGGCAAGAATTCACTCGATGGATCCGGGAAGTGCTTCACAAGGCGGGAAAATCGAAGCTACACGCGGAATGATGGTTCCTTCTTTTGAAGCCGCACTTTTCTCTTTGGATGTTGGTGGCGTTTCAGAAGTTTTTGAAACAACTTACGGTTACCACATTGTGAAATTATTAGACAGAAAAGGCGATGATTATTGGTGTCAGCATATTTTAATTGTTCCAGAATACAGCAGCACAGCTTTGGAAAAAGCAGCGATTAAAATGGATTCGTGTTATAAATTATTATCAACGAAGAAAATTACGTGGGACGAAGCAGTTGTTCGGTATTCGAACGACGAAATGACGAAACAAAATACGGGAATTATTACAAATCCAATTACTGGTGAACAAACATGGGATATGGAAGATTTGAACCAAGTCGATCAGCAAATTTTCTTGCTAACAGACAACTTGGAGAAAGGCGATGTAACGCAGCCTAATTTGTATGTTAATATTTATGACCGCCAACAAGGAGTTCGAATTGTACGTTTAATGGATCGAACAGAACCGCACCGCGCAAATTTAAAAGACGATTACGCATTAATCAAACGAGCAGCTGAAAACGATAAGAAACAGCGCACTATAGCTAAATGGACGCAATCAAAAATTGGAAATGCATATATTCGAATCGACGATTCTTTTAAAAATTGTAACTTCAAAAATAAGTGGGTTTCAAAATAGATTTTTATCTTTAGAAAACATTTAAAAAAATAACAATACAAGCAAATCACTATGTCAGATACTGCAGCAATAAATCAACTCGTAGAGCATTACAAAGAACTGAAAAATGAAATTCACAAAGTAATCGTTGGTCAAGATGAAGTGGTAGATCAGGTTCTGATTTCCATTTTTTCACGCGGACATTGCTTATTGGTTGGTGTGCCTGGATTAGCAAAAACGTTATTGGTAAATACGATTGCACAAACCTTGGGATTGAGTTTCAATCGAATCCAATTTACGCCCGACTTAATGCCTTCCGATATCATTGGATCGGAAATATTAGATGAAAACAGAAATTTTAAATTTATCAAAGGTCCGCTATTTTCAAACATCGTTTTAGCAGATGAAATAAACAGAACGCCGCCAAAAACGCAATCCGCGCTATTGGAAGCAATGCAGGAGCGCTCCGTTACAACTGGCGGTGTAAATTACAAATTACCGGCTCCGTTTTTTGTTTTGGCTACTCAAAATCCAATAGAACAAGAAGGAACATATCCTTTGCCCGAAGCACAATTAGACCGTTTCATGTTCAATATTTGGCTTGATTATCCTTCTTATGTGGAAGAATTAGCGATTGTTAAAGCGACAACTTCTGATTTAAATATTCAATTGAATAAAGTGTTAGATGGTGAGCAAATTATGCAGTACCAAGAGTTGATTCGTCGTATTCCAGTTGCAGATAATGTGTTGGAATATGCGGTGAAATTAGTTGGAAAAACCCGATTTAGTTCTGATTTGGCGCCGCAATTAACGAAGGATTTCATTTCTTGGGGAGCTGGACCACGTGCGTCGCAATACCTAATAATCGGTGCAAAATGCCATGCCGCGTTGAACGGAAAATTTTCTCCGGATATTGAAGATGTAAAAGCAGTTGCAAAACCTATTTTACGCCACCGTTTGGTTAGAAACTACCGAGCAGAAGCAGAAGGATATTCCATGGATAAAATCATTGACAGTTTACTTTAATCTATTTTCAATTTCTTGAAATACATTTTTTAGTGCTGAAAAAATATGGCAAAAGAATTTATTGAAGATACGGAATTTAGTAGCGTTGATTTCCGCGTAAAACCCTTAGAAAAAGGAGAATACGAAAATTGCACTTTCTATAATTGTATTTTCTCTCAAGTGGATGCATCGAATCGCGTGTTTTCCAATTGCAGATTTGAAGCATGCGACTTAAGCATGGCGACGCTTACCAATTCGTCTTTGAAAGAGGTACATTTTGCGGATTGTAAAATTTTAGGCGTACATTTTGAAAATTGCAATGCATTTTTACTATCTATTTCATTCGAAAATTGCCAGTTAAATTTGAGTTCATTTTTTAATTTAAAGTTAAAGAACACCCGATTCACGAATTGCAATTTGGAAGAAGTTGACTTTACGCAAGCAGATCTTACCGCTGCATTTTTTGACGATTGTAATCTTGCGCTTGCTATTTTTTATCAAACAAATTTGGAAAAAGCAGATTTCCGAAGCGCTTTCGGCTATTTAATTGATCCAGAGGAAAACCGGTTAAAAAAAGCGAAATTTTCATTGAGCGGCATCCCTGGATTACTTTCAAAATACCAGCTCACTATCCAATAAATCTGGTTAAAATAACTCTAATTTCTAGCTATTTTTTTAGCGTTGCGGAATGTATCCAGCACTATTCTTTTCCAAATCAAAGATCCACGTATAATAGCCAACGAAATGGGAATCGAAAAACCCTTTTTGCTGATATAAATTTAACGGAAT
>CAIYXD010000027.1 GCA_903930085.1 uncultured Flavobacteriia bacterium | reverse complement strand
TTATCCAACAAAAAGTTGGCCGTTAAAGTTGGTTGGATATTGGCCTTACTGTGGATTATGCCTTTTGTTTCGGTCAGAAATTTAGTAGAAGTAGCTGCTTTGCCTTTCCTTGTATATGGCGTTTGGCTTATTGTAAAAAACGAGAAAGCGAGTTATTTTTTCTTCGCCGGCTTAGCTATTGGAATGGCTGTTTCATTTCGATACCAAATAGGTGTTTTTGCAATTGGAATCGCAACGTATTTTTTCTTTCGTTGGAAATTTAAATTATTTATGGCCTTCTCTTTGGGCGTTTTACTTATTTTTGTTTTAACACAAGGTTTGGTGGATTATCTAATTTGGGGATATCCGTTCGCTGAATTAATAAGCTACATTACCTATAACATGAAAGAAGGTACTGCCTATCTTCCCAATCAAAATTATTTCATGTATTTTCTTGTTTTAACGGCATGTTTATTTATTCCGATGGGAATAGTGATACTTGCAGGTTTTTTCAAATCTTACAAGAAATATGCTGTTCTGTTTCTTCCTACAATTTTATTTATTGTGTTCCACACCATTTATCCAAATCGACAAGAACGCTTTGTATTGTCTGTTTTGCCATTTTTCATCATACTAGGCGTAATGGGTTACGATTTATGGAAGGAATCTAAATGGAAGTTAAAAATCTGGCGTATTTCAATGGTTGTTTTTGTAACTCTAAAC
The DNA here is from genome assembly GCA_903930085.1 of uncultured Flavobacteriia bacterium. Taxonomy (GTDB): domain Bacteria; phylum Bacteroidota; class Bacteroidia; order Flavobacteriales_D; family Crocinitomicaceae; genus M0103. The sequence goes on along the minus strand of CAIYXD010000027.1, from coordinate 1,151 downwards.
ATTCCTTTTCTGATTTTTTCAATAACAACATATTCCAAGAAATCACGTGTGGAGTCGATGTATTATTTGTACAAAACTAAATCGGGTAAATCGCGTATCTTACTGGAAGGATCTTCGAGTCAGCACGTATCCATGCTGCCAAAATTCTATGCACAAGATTGGCAAATTAGTTTTACTTCGCGAATCGACTCAACGCAAAGTTTACTGGAGGATTCTTCCTTAAATTATGATTACATCTACTTTTTCGATGAAAAAAACTTATCGGAGAGAATTAAGGCATATAAAAGTATTTATCCAAAAATGACTCTAGCTATGAAATGTTTTCCAAGTAGTATCGATGTTGTTTTACGCGAGTTAAATCCTAGAAATTCGAATGAATACATTGAGATTTGGAAAACTCATGCGTCAAAATAGAATAAAGTTTTTGTAATGAAGATACTCGTAATCCGTTTTAGTTCCATTGGCGACATTGTTTTAACAACACCTGTTTTGCGTGCCCTAAAAAAACAAATTCCTGCTGTTGAACTTCATTTTCTTACCAAAGCTGGATTTAAAATGGTTGTAGCAAATAATCCGCATATTGATCGCGTTTTTACAATTGACTCGCGTATTTCGGAGGTACTGCAAGAACTGAAATCTGAACAATACGATTACATCATTGATTTGCATAAAAATGCAAGAACCTTAGCTTTAAGAATCAAACTGGATAAGCCGGTATACACGTTTCCAAAATTGAATTGGAAGAAATTGCTTTTGGTGAAATTAAAAAAGAATTTATTGCCAAAGCTGCACATCGTGGAACGTTATTTTATGGCGGTTGAAAAACTTGGCGTTGTGAACGATAACTTACCAAGTGAATTTTATATTTCTGAAAAGGATGAGGTTAATCTTCTGGAAAAATTTGGGCTGCAAACCAAGTCATTTGTCACTATCGCCATTGGTGCGCAATTCGCAACCAAACGAATGCCGCTAACGAAACTAAAGGAAATTATCGAAAAGATCGAACTTCCTATTGTTTTGGTTGGTGGACCAATGGATATTTCTTTTGCAGATGCATTGCTGTCCATGTTTCCGGATCAGGTAATTTATTCCGCTTGTGGAACATATAATCTTGCACAATCCGCAAGTATTGTGAAGCAGTCGAAAGTGCT
>CAIYXD010000026.1 GCA_903930085.1 uncultured Flavobacteriia bacterium | reverse complement strand
TAGTGATTTCAATTTAAATCGAATTCAAATTAAGAATAATTTAACAAGTTAAGCTGACAATTGAAATAACACTATTAATATTACCTAACAGCAAATAAAAACGATATCCACCAAACGTATTGTTATTTCTAAGAAACTAAATTGCGTTGATAGAATCAGATAATTCCGCGCGATTTCAGGAATTGATCCAAGGATTCAATATCGCCATATAAAACTTCACGCGCCTTACTTCCTTGAAAAGCACCAATAATTCCAAATCCTTCCAGTTGATCCACTATTCGGCCAGCACGGTTGTAACCGAGTTTTAATTTACGCTGCAGTAAGCTAGCAGATCCTTGTTGATTGATTACTACAATTCTTGCAGCATCTGCAAACATAACATCAATTTCATTCATGTCCATGTCGCTGCTGCCATCTCCACCTTCGCCAACGTATTCTGGCAATAAGAGTGCTTCCGGATAAGCGCGTTGTCCTCCAATAAAACTACAAATACTTTCTACTTCCGGCGTGTCTACAAATCCACATTGTAAACGTTTGATATCCGAACCGGTGGAAATTAACATGTCTCCTCTACCAATTAATTGATCGGCTCCAGAAGCGTCCAAAATTGTACGCGAATCGATTTTTGAAAGCACTCTAAACGCAATTCGAGCAGGGAAATTTGCTTTGATCATTCCGGTAATTACATTCACAGAAGGGCGCTGCGTTGCAACAATCAAGTGTATTCCAATCGCTCTCGCCAATTGTGCAATTCGAGCAATCGGATGTTCAACTTCTTTTCCAGCGGTCATAATCAAATCGGCAAACTCATCAATTAATACGATAATATATGGCAAATAATGGTGGCCTTTTTCTGGATTTAATTTCCGTTCGATGAATTTGGTATTGTATTCTTTAATCGTTCTAACTTCTGCTTCCTTTAATAATTCGTAGCGATCATCCATTTCGATGCAAAGGGAATTCAAGGTTGCTACCACTTTGGAAACATCGGTAATAATTGCATCTGCTTCACCAGGTAGTTTCGCCAGAAAATGGCGTTCAATCTTGTTGTAAAGTGTTAATTCCACTTTCTTTGGATCTACTAATACAAATTTAACCTGCGCCGGGTGTTTCTTATACAATATTGAAATTATAATGGCATTCAAACCAACCGATTTTCCTTGTCCAGTTGCTCCTGCAACCAAAAGGTGTGGTGTTTTTGTTAAATCAAATACGAATGTTTCGTTCGTAATTGTTTTCCCCATCACAATTGGTAATTCGAAGTCGGAATTCTGGAATTTTTCAGAAGCAATCAATGAACGCATGCTCACCATTTCTGGATTGGAATTTGGTACCTCGATACCGATGGTTCCTTTTCCTGGAATTGGGGCAATAATTCGGATTCCCAATGCGCTTAAGCTCAGTGCGATATCGTCTTCCAGATTTTTGATTTTAGAAATCCGAACTCCAGGAGCAGGAACGATTTCATACAAGGTTACGGTCGGACCAACAGTCGCTTTTATTTTTGCAATATCAATTTTGTAGTGCGAAAGTGTTTCAACGATTTTATTCTTATTGTCCTCCAACTCTTGCTTGTTTACACTTACGCCGCTCGTTCCGTAGTCTTTTAACAAATCAATAGATGGCAAAACGTAGCTCGCTAAATCCAATGTTGGATCGTAATCGCCGTATTCTTTTCGTAATTTATCTAAATCTGATTCATCTAACGATTCGTCTGGTGGCGCAATTGCAACGGAGAATTCTGCATCTTTACTGATTGCTTCAACCATAATTTCTGGTGAGTTTTCGGGGATTTCAATCTCAAAATCATCATCGAAATCCGTTTTTGGTTCTTTGAGCGTGATAATCAATTCCGAAGCATCGAAATCTTCGTCTTCTTCCTCTTCGTCATCGAAATGCACCGTTTCAGAAATGTAATCTTCTGCAATTTCTTCTTCCTTAATTGTGTTTACGACATGAAGATCTCTAATACCTGCTGTTTTGAGTTGGTTATCAGAGGTTTCCATGGATGTAGAAGTCTCCTTAGTTCCGAACCAACGTTCAAATAGCTTTCTGAAATTTGGATTGAACAACACCACAGAAACGATGTAACCTAATACACCAATTAAAACG
>CAIYXD010000025.1 GCA_903930085.1 uncultured Flavobacteriia bacterium | reverse complement strand
TATAACGCTGCTTGTTATATGCAACGTTCCCGCTACATAAAATTGCGCATTCACGGCAAAAAGAGAAAAAACACAAAGAATAAGAGGAAATAATTTTGAAGAAAAAGAATTTTTGAAGTTTATTTTCAGTTTAAATTGGTTCAATTTCAAAAAGTTATACATCGTAGTGGATTAATTAAAATTCTTCTCAAATATATTTATTTATTTCCTATATTTTAAAAAAAATGTTCGCCTTATTTTATTTCGTAGATTCAACAACTAAATGCAAGCTTAATAATTACTTTAAAGAAATTGGAAAACTAAAACAATTTTTTATTGGGCTACCTTAGTGGTGGGTTAATTAAAAATAATTAAAATTCGAACTACTTTTTTTTGAAAGCACCAACTTTCTGCGAAATAAACGTCTTATAGGTTGTGGAATTAAAACAAAAAATTAACTTTGAGTTAATGTTATCTCAAAAAATTAATCATTTACTAAGTGCATTCGAGCCCATAACCCTTATGGAAATGGATCGCGTGAAACTTATGAATCGAGTAGATACCAAATTTGCATTTTCCATTAACGAATTTTTAGACTTCCTTCCAGCTCTTTCGGAACACTACCGTATTTTAGAAATTGAAAACACACGCACTCCGCGTTATGAAAGTCTGTATTTTGACGACGCACAATTTTCTTTTTTTAAAGATCACCACAATGGCAGAACTAACCGGTTCAAAGTTCGCTTTCGTAAATACGTAGATTCCAACCTGTCTTTTTTGGAAATTAAACACAAGTTCAAAGGCCGAACGGATAAAAGTCGCATAAAAGTAGACGTTATTCCGACTGAACTTTCTGAAAATCACCAAGAGTTTATCGAAAGTATTACCGAAAACAACATAGAACTGCGTCCTGTTATGTGGAATTCTTTTCACAGACTAACTTTGGTGAATAAAGTAGAAAACGAGCGACTTACATTGGATTTCGATATTACATTCAAATGGGAAGAACACCTGCAAAATTTTGGAAATTTAATTATTGCTGAATTAAAGCAGGAAAATGTTAACCGTAACTCCGCTTTCTATGCTTTAATGAAAGAAAAATGTATCCGTCCTTATCGATTGAGTAAATATTGCATCGGATCTATCGAAATTTATGGTGGGACGGCACTAAAATTCAACAATTTCAAAAAGAAACTATTAAAACTAAAAAAAATAAATTCATATGCTGCTTGATTTCATATTACCATTAGCGAAACAAAATAAAGACCTAGGTATTCAACTTTTTAGCGAAGATGCCTACGTATTATTGCTGCGTTTACTCGTAAACATGACATTTTTAACGATTCTAATTCGTTATCTGTATTATCCAAAAACAAAACGTAAAGATTACCTTTTTACCTATTATTTGATCGGAACAATAACATTTTTCTTGTGTTTCGGATTGAAGAAACTGGATATCGATACAGGAATGGGACTTGGATTATTCGCTATTTTTGGAATAATTCGTTACCGAACAGACGCTATTGAAATCAAAGAAATGACGTATCTATTTTTGATCATAGGCGTTAGTGTTGTTAATTCTTTGGCCTCTAACAACATAAGCATCGCTGAAATGGCAATTATAAACCTTACAGTTGTTTTATTGACTTATGGATTAGAAAATTTATGGCTTGTAAAACATGAAACGCGAAAAACAATCAATTACGAACGCATTGACTTGATTACTCCTGAAAAATACGATATTATGAAAGCAGACATTGAAAAAAGAACCGGTATTACTATCAACCGATTTGAAATAGGAAAAATTGATTTCTTAACGGATACAGCGCAGGTTAGAGTTTTCTATTTTGCGGATGATCAGAGCTTTTCAGATTATTCTGCAAGCTAAACAATTTAATTTATTTTAGAATTTCCGAAATTCGAATTTTCAATTGAAATTAAAGCAATTTCAATATCTTTGAAACATGCAAAAAATTCGCACGATCTTATGGCCGTTTTCGCTAATTTATGGTAGTGTTACCTATTTTAGAAACAAGCTGTTTGATCTTGGAATCTTTTCGTCCTATGTTCTGCCAAATAAATCCATTTGCGTTGGTAATTTAAGTACCGGAGGAACAGGAAAAACACCACATGTTGCGTATTTAACGGCGTTGCTTTCCGGAAAAATGGAAACGGCAATTCTCAGTCGCGGATACGGCAGAAAAACAAGCGGTTTTTTATTGATTTCAAAAGAAAATACTGCTGCGGAAGCTGGTGACGAACCGCTTTTCTATAAGCATTACTTTGGCGATTCCGTTCATGTTGCGGTCTGTGAGAATAGGAAAATTGGAGCTCAAAAAATTGAGCAGCTTTTCCCAACTAATCAATTAATTATTCTAGACGATGCCTTTCAGCACCGAAGAGTAAAAGCTGGTTTGAATATTTTGTTAACGGAATTCCATCTGCCCTTTTCGAAAGACTTGGTTTTACCGGCGGGAAATCTGCGGGAATTTAAATCTGGTAAAAACCGTGCAGATATTTTTATCGTCACAAAATGTCCACCAAATCTCTCCGAAGTGCAAAAAAGCAACCTAGCAAAATCGCTTAAGTTAAATCCGGAAGTACTATTTTTCTCAAGTATCAGTTATGCGCCGTTTCAATCCTTTGGGAAAATCGTTCGTAATCCAACGCATATCTTATTGGTTACCGGAATTGCAAATCCAAATGGATTGGTGGAGAAATTGTCAGAAAAGTATACTGTCGATCACCTTAAATATAAGGACCATCATTCCTTTAGTATGGAAGAAATTGAACAAATTCACCAAAAATTTGATACTTTTGCATACAGCAATGTAATTATTCTAACGACGGAAAAAGATTACATGCGTTTAAAGGATTTTGGTAGGGCTAAAAATTTTAATTCTTATCCTTGGTATTACCAGCCGATAACAGTTGAAATAGAAAATGAAATACAATTTAAAGAAACTATAAATCAATATGTTAACACAATTTAAAGAATCTGTAGCTTTTATAAAAGGCATAACAAAAGTTGAACCAACGGTTGGTATTATTTTAGGTACCGGGTTGGGTGGTTTGGTGAAGGAAATCAACGTAATTGACGAGATATCTTATACAGATATACCTAATTTCCCTGTTTCAACGGTAGAAAGTCACTCGGGAAAATTGATTTTCGGTGAATTAGGTGGTAAAAAAGTGGTTGCCATGCAAGGTCGTTTTCATTTCTATGAAGGGTATAACATGCAGCAAGTTACTTTTCCTGTTCGGGTAATGAAACTACTTGGAATCGAAAGATTATTTGTTTCTAACGCTTCCGGTGGCGTAAATCCGGATTTTTCAGTTGGTGAAATCATGATTCAAAATGACCACATCAACCTCTTCCCTGCGCATCCGCTAATTGGCAAAAACATAGACGAATTGGGACCTCGATTTCCAGATATGAGTGAGCCGTATGATCCTACAATGATTGCGTTGGCGCAAACAATAGCAGCGGAAAATAATATCAAAGTTTCGGTTGGAACCTACGCTGGATTAACCGGTCCAACGTTAGAAACTCCAGCTGAATACGGCTACGTTAGAGCAATTGGAGCGGATGCTGTTGGAATGTCTACCGTTCCAGAAGTAATCGTAGCGCGACACATGGAAATTCCGTGTTTTGCAATTTCAATTATCACCGATCTTGGTGTTCCAGGTAAAATACAAAAAGTGAGTGTTCAGGATGTGATTGAAGTTGCGAGCAGACAAGAACCAAAAATGACTTTAATCATGCGTGAATTAATTTCTCGAATCTAAAAGATGGAAGAAGCAATTAGAAATAAATACGAAGTAGTTATTGGTTTAGAGGTGCATGCTCAAATGCTCACCAAATCCAAAGCGTATTCGAACGATATTAATGAATTTGGAGCACATCCAAACTCTAACATCAGCGCAATTACGCTCGGTCACCCGGGAACATTGCCAAAGATGAACAAGAAGACAATTGAATTTGCCATTAAACTTGGTTTGGCATGTGGCAGTGAAATTGCGCGGGAACAATATTTTGCTCGAAAAAATTATTTTTATCCCGACCTACCAAAAGGCTACCAGATTACACAAGATAAAACGCCAATTTGCACTGGTGGATCAATTCTTATCAAACTGGAAGATGGAACGGATAAGGAAATTGGAATTACACGTATCCACATGGAAGAAGATGCGGGGAAAAGTATCCACGACGTAGATTTATATGATACACTAGTCGATTTAAACCGTGCTGGTGTTCCATTATTGGAAATTGTTTCAGAACCAGATATGCGTTCTTCCCAAGAAGCGTATAACTATGTTTCGGAAGTAAGAAAACTAGTACGTTACTTGGATATTTGTGACGGAAACATGGAAGAAGGTTCGATGCGCTGCGATGCAAATATTTCTGTTCGTTTGAAAGGTGCGCCTGAATTCGGAACGAAAGTGGAAGTTAAAAACATGAACTCGATTCGGAATGTACAACGCGCTATCGAATTTGAAATCATCCGCCAAATTGAAGAAGTTGAAAAAGGTGCAGTTATTTCGCAAGAAACACGCTCTTTCGATGCGTTGAAAGGAAGTACAATTTCTATGCGTTCGAAGGAGGCTGCAAACGATTACCGTTATTTTCCAGAGCCGGATTTACTGCCATTGGTGATGGACGAGAAACAAATTAAAGCTATTAAAGCGGAAATGCCAGCTCTTCCGCGCGAATTATTTTACAAGTACGTAAACGAATTTGGCCTTTCTGAATATGATGCGTTCCTTTTAACAGATGCCAAATCTATTGCTTTGTATTACGAGGAATTGATTACACATACAAAAAACTACAAGTCTGCAGCGAATTGGCTGATGGGCGATATCAAGTCTTATTTGAACGAATTTGGCGTTGAAATAGATGAATTTCCGTTAAACGGTGAGAAAATTGCAGCGCTGATACAACTGATCGACGAAGGAAAGATCTCCAATTCTGTTGCTTCTCAAAAAGTTTTTCCTGCCATGCTGAAAAACAACACTGCTTCGCCACTTGAAATAGCGGAGAGTATGAATTTGATGCAAGATTCTAACGAAGATGCAATTTTAGGATTTATACAAGAAGTAATTCTGCAACATCCTGCTGAAATTGAACGGTATAGAAATGGTGAAACACAATTAGTAGGTTTCCTTATGGGGCAATTGATGAAAATTTCAAAAGGAAAAGCGGATCCAAAAGCTGCAAATGCATTAATGCGTAAAACATTAGAATCTAAGCTATGAGATATTTTGCCTTTTTAACGTTGATTTTCTTTCTCTTTTCTTGCGGATCTTCCTCGGAAAATGAAACAATTGAGGAAAAAGAAGCTAACTTTTCTATTTCCGGAGAAATTAAAGGAGCAGAAAATTCTACTTTATTTCTGGAAGCTTTAAGCCAGCAAGGATCTATCGCTGTTGCAGAAACGAAGGTTGGAATGAATGGAAAGTTTAATCTTGTAGGAAATATCCCAGGAATGGGGATTTACCAGCTGCGTCTGGGTGAAGCAAAAGATAAAATTATCCCAATGACACTTGTTCCAAAAGACAAGGTGAAACTCAAAACTTCTTTTGCAGATTTTTCTAGTAAACCAAACGTTAGCGGAACAGAATGGTCAACTGTATTGAATAAATACTTAGATTATTTTGCTGTTTTTCTAGCAGGTCAAATGCAATTGAGTGAAATGGAAGGAAAAGTCAGCGAAGAAACGCTGATGGCAAGATACATGGAAATTAGAAAACCGTTGGATGCATTTGCAAAAGAACAAATGCTTGCAGCACCTGCTAATCCATTTAACATTGTATTATCCACCTCAGTTACGCCAACAATGGGATTCAAGGATTGGGATCCGGAAAATTTGGATGTTCTAAGAGTTGTTGCTGCGGCGTATAAAAAGCGTTACAACGATTCTCCGATGGCTGCAACGATGGAAAATCAGGTTTTTCAAATTGAAAGTGCGTATGCAGAATTTAACACTTCGCAAG
>CAIYXD010000024.1 GCA_903930085.1 uncultured Flavobacteriia bacterium | reverse complement strand
CTTTACATTTCCTACGATGGAATGACCGATCCTTTGGGACAATCGCAGGTTTTACCGTACTTATCCGGTTTATCAAAAGAGGGATTTAAATTTCACTTAATCAGTTTTGAAAAGGAGGAGAAATATAAAATTCACCGCGAGCATATTCAGGCAATTTGTGATCGCGATGGAATTGTTTGGCATCCTTTGAAATACACAAAAAAACCGCCATTGCTTTCTACGCTATACGATGTTACTCGAATGAGGCAGCTAGCGAAAAAATTGCACCAACAGCATACCTTTAAAATAGTGCACTGCAGAAGTTATATTTCTGCTTTGGTAGGAATGGGGATGAAAAAGCGGTTTGGCACAAATTTCCTTTTCGATATGCGCGGATTTTGGGCAGACGAACGCGTCGATGGAAACATTTGGGACTTGAAAAATCCAATTTTCAAACGGGTATATTCTTTCTTTAAGAAAAAAGAAATTCAATTTTTCTCCACTGCAGATTATGTTATATCACTCACCTACAATGGAAAAAAGGAAATTGAAAGTTGGTCAGAATTCCACACTAATCCACCAAAAATTGAAGTAATTCCGTGCTGCGTAGATTTGGATTTATTTGATCCTGAAAAAATTCAACAAGAGAAAAAAGAGGAATTGCGGCAACAACTTGGAATTAATGCCACCGATTTCATTCTAGGCTATGTCGGTTCAATTGGAACGTGGTACATGCTTTCGGAAATGTTGGATTACTTTAACGTTTTAAATAAAAAGAATCCTGCAGCCAAATTCTTGTTTGTGACTGGCGAAAATCCGGAAACAATTCTTTCAAAAGCGGCAGAAAAGGGTATCCAAGCGAGTTCTATACTTGTGACTTCTTGTCGCCATGCTGCAGTTCCGCTAAATATTAGTTTATTCAATCTTTCTGTGTTTTTCATACGTCCGACCTACTCCAAAAAAGCATCTTCGCCGACAAAACAAGGGGAAATTATGGCAATGGGGATTCCATTAATTTGCAACGCAGGTGTTGGAGATACCGATTTAGTGGTTAAAAAATACGACTCAGGGAGTGTTTTAAATGCGTTAACAGAAGAAAACTATTTGAAAAATTGCGCGGTCCCAATTTCTTTCTCTAAAGAAAAAACAATGGAAGGTGCGCGCGAATTTTACGCTTTAAAAACTGGTGTTGGTCGCTATTTAAAGGTGTACAATTTCCTTTCCAAGTAAGAAACCAAAATCCATATATTGTGCTGAATTTGTATCTTTGTAAAGATGTCTGAAACAATTTTTTTTATTGTACCATATCCATTCGGTGAAGCCCCTTCCCAGCGCTTTCGTTTCGAACAATACCTTACATTTTTAGAAGAAAATGGATTCAAAATAGAAATTCATCCTTTTCTGAATGAATCTACATGGAAAACATTGTACCGAGAAGGAAATGTCTGGAAGAAAATCATAGGAATTACAGGAAGTTTTTATAGGAGATTTCTACTGCTTTTTCAGCTGCGTCGCGCAAACCATATCTTCATACATCGGGAAGCCGCGCAGCTCGGACCACCAATCTTTGAATGGATTATTGCAAAAGTTTTACGCCGCAGATATATTTATGATTTTGACGATGCCATTTGGCTGCCGAATTATAGTGAGACAAATGCACGCTTCCAACGGTTGAAATCCTATTGGAAAGTAAACTACTGCATGAAATGGGCAGAGAAAATAATTGCTGGGAATGCGTATTTGGCAAATTATGCGCTGCAATACAATCCAACTGTTCAAACTATTCCAACCACTATTGACACCATCCATCACCACAATCGTAAATGTGACCAATCAACTGAAAAGCCTACGATTGGTTGGACAGGAACCCATACTACGATGCATTATTTGGATGAAATTGTGCCAATAATTAGGGACTTGGAAAATCATTTTAGCTTTGATTTTTTAATAATTTCCAATGAACCGCCAAGTTTTGAACTTGCCTCACTGAAATTTATCAAGTGGACTAAAGAAACTGAAATTGAAGATTTGGCAAAAATCACAATTGGGATTATGCCATTAAAACAAGATATTTGGTCAGAAGGTAAATGCGGATTTAAAGGGTTACAATACATGGCGCTTGAAATAGCAACAATTTTAGCTCCAATCGGCGTAAACACAAGCATAATTGAGGATTCTAAAAATGGTTTCTTAGCAGCGAATCCCTTAGAATGGAAGGAAAAGCTTACGCTTCTATTAGAAAGTGAAACGTTGCGCATACGACTTGGAAAAGAAGGGAAAAGAACTATCGACGAACGCTTTTCTGTTGTTGCAAATCAAGAAAAATACCTTAAACTATTTACTAAATAGTCTTGGGAAAAGGTATTGTAATGCTATAATTCGACGAAATTTTTCAAAAGAGTTTTTCCAATACCATGGCTCTTTTCCGGATGGTATTGCACTCCAAAAATGGTTCCTTTTTCAACTGCAGAAGAAAAATTCTCTTCGTATTCTGTTGTGTTAAGTTCGTCCGCTTTATCGTTCAAATGCATGAAATACGAATGCACAAAATAAAATTCAGAGCCATCGTCTATTCCAGCCAGTAATTTACTTTGCTTACTGGATTGAATTTGATTCCAGCCTGTATGCGGAACTTTAAACTTTAAAGTATCGCTGACAGAAAAACGAATTACTTTTGCGTCAATCCAGCCCAATCCTTCCACATTCCCTTCTTCGCTATATTTTGACATAAGTTGCATTCCAAGACAAATTCCAAGAACAGGCGTTTTGCGAACTAAAACGGCTTCGTTCAACGCAGCAATTAATCCCAAATTTTGTAGGTTTTCCATGGCTTTGGCAAAATGCCCAACTCCCGGAAGAAT
>CAIYXD010000023.1 GCA_903930085.1 uncultured Flavobacteriia bacterium | reverse complement strand
CCATTCTACAACAATTCCCACCTACCTGTAAGGTTATTTTCACTAGTTCTACTGGCGTTTACCAAGAAATAGAGGGCGACGTAACGGAAGATTCTGAGGTTAATAAAGACCACCCGGTTTTTTTAGCGGAAACCGAAGTTCACAACGCTCAACAAAAGTTTACAATCCTACGTCTTGCTGGTTTAATCGGTCCCAATCGCCACCCTGCTAAATTTTTTAGCGGTCGAACGATGAAAGATGGTAATATGTTCGTGAATTTGGTACATCTTAATGATGTCATAGCAGCAATAGAGCAAATTATGAAACAGGGGTGCGAGAATAAAACATTCAATGTTTGTTCGCCAGAGCATCCTAAAAAAGCATTCTACTATCTAGAAAAAACAAAAGAATTACAAATGCCGGCACCTTTGGTTGAATTTTCGGATAAATTAGGAAAAAAAGTAGATGGCAGTAGAATCACTAAAGAACTGCATTTTAACTATTCTTTTGAGATTTAATCTACTTAAATAGTGATATTTGTAATCCAATGAAACAACATTTGGCGTATCTTCACGTCTTAATCGAAGCATGAAAACAATTGTATTAATTCTCGCACTCTTAAGCGTGTTTGGAGCGAAAGCTTCTCACATTGTTGGTGGCGATATTTACTACGATTATATTGGTGGAAATAATTACCGATTTTATATTACCGTGTACCGAGATTGTAATTCAACCGGTGCTGCATACGACGATCCTCTTGTTCTTACTGTTTACCTTCAAAATAGCAATAGTTTTTTATACAATCTTTCTGTTCCGTTTCCAGGCAGCACTATTTTACCGGTTATTTTTAATAATCCATGCGTTATTCCGCCAACGGATATTTGCGTACAAAAAGCAGTTTATACTACAGTAATTAATTTACCGCCAACAGTTGGTGGTTACACAGTTACCTACCAAAGGTGCTGCAGGGGTCCAAATATTACCAATCTTCAAAACCCAGACGATACTGGTTTAACACTCACAACCCGCGTTCCTGGTTCGGAAACGAACGCAACCATAAATAGTAGTCCTAGGTTTTTAAATTATCCGCCATTATTATTGTGTAACAACGATGATTTGATTTTTAATCATTCTGCGCTAGATCCCGATGGCGATCAATTGGTTTATTCCTTGGTTACGCCTTTTGCCGGAGCAAACTCGCTGAATCCATTGCCAAATCCTGCTCCTCCACCAAATTATTTTCCTGTAAATTGGGCGGGAGGTTTCTCCGCTGCGAATCCATTGGGTCCTGGAGCATCTATTTCCATTGATCCAACTACAGGGATTTTAACCGCTTCGCCGCAGCTTCTGGGCTTATTCGTTGTTGGAATCCGTGTTCAAGAATATAGAAATGGCGTATTAATTGGGCAAACTGTTCGGGATTTCCTTTTTAAAGTGTTCAATTGTAACATTACAATGGAAGCCATTTTGCCGACGCAAGAACAGCTGCCGACATTTACATCGTATTGCCAAGGTTTAAGTGTTGCTTTTGTCAACAATTCGTATGGCGCGACAAATTATGCATGGAATTTTGGTGTAAATGGTATAACAACGGATGTCAGTAATGCTTTTGCGCCGACGTATACTTATCCTGCGCCTGGAATTTATTCTGTTATGCTTGTTGCAAATCCTGGATGGTCGTGCACCGATACGGCCTACATGGAAGTCAATATGAATAATGAATTTTCTGTTTCCTTCACGTCTGACGATTCTTTGTGTATTCTAAACAATAGTTTTGACTTTTTAGGGCAAACAGATGGCCCTGCTTCCGCTGTTTTTTCGTGGAATTTTGGACCCAATGCTTCGATTTCAAATGCAACAGGATTAAGTATAAATAGCGTAAATTTCTCTTTATCCGGAAACATTCCCGTTACCTTGTCGGGTCAATATGGAGAATGTGATGCCACTTTTACGGATTCTATTTTCATCTATCCCGAACCTATTGCAGAAATAGTACTTTCCAACGATTTTGAATGTGAAGGATTAACAATTAATTTCGAGAATAATTCTAGTGGCACAACTTCCTACAATTGGGATTTTGGTGTAAGTGGTATACTTTCAGACATCAGTAATCAGTTTGCACCAACATATACATATCCCTCATCTGGAATTTTTGAAGTAACTTTAATTGGAAGTTCTGCACCAGGATGTTCGGATACGGCAGTTGCAACAATCAATTTAAATGAATTACTCTCTATTACTTTCACAAACAATGATTCATTGTGCATAACAGGAAATAGTTTCAATTTTGATGGGGTGATGACTGGACCAAGTTTTACCCAATATTTATGGAACTTTGGTTCCAATGCGTCTATTTCCACTGCAACAGATTTGGATGTGAACGGGGTGGTTTTTAATACCTTCGGTTTGTTTCCCATCACCTTGACTGCTTCCTTCGATAATTGTGTGGAAATAGCGACAGGTAGTGTATTTGTTTACCGCGAACCTTCAATAGATTTCAGAGTAGAACCAGGAAATAGATGCGCTCCTGCGCTAGTGCAATTTACAGATTTAAGTTTGGCAGATTCCCCCATTTTTTATACGTGGGATTTTGGAAATGGTACTATTTCGAATTTGGAAAATCCGAGTATTTATTATAGTTCTCCTGGAACTTATAGCGTGGGATTAACCATTCGAACGGATCAGGGCTGCATCGATACGCTTTCCCTTTTTCAGCAGGATTTAATTGCCATATACCCTTCACCCGTTTCAAACTTTACCATTGACCCGAAACAAACCGATATTTGCCACGCAGATGTTACATTCACGGATTTATCGACTGGTGCAGCATCCATTTTTTATTGGTTTGACGATAGCACCTATTTTGCAAACCAAGCTTTTATTGTGCATAATTATCAAACTAGCGGGTGGCACCGTCCAATGCAAATTGCAACAAATGAGTTTGGTTGCAAGGACACCAGTTACCAAGAAGTATACATCGAACCATTTGTAATCTACATTCCCAATACTTTCTCTCCTGATGGCGATGAATTTAATAATTGTTTCAATGCCGCTTTTGCGCTTGAAGTTTATGAGTGGGAATTTAAGATTCTGAATCGTTGGGGAGAAACACTTTTTGTCTCGCATGATCCAGAAATTGGGTGGGATGGAACGTATAACGGAAAATTAATGCAAGATGGAATTTATTCCTACATCTTACGCTATGTTTCCTGCGAAAAACAAGATGCTTGGCAACTGCTAAGCGGTCACGTGAATTTGCTAAAATAAGCAAACGATATTGCTATTTTAAACAGTTGTATCTTTTAGAAATTATCCTTTAGTAAAATCAATATTCGAAAGTGCCGTAAGGAGATTCAATCGTCAATTTCTTTCCGTCAAATGCTTCTACGTGCCCAACAATTTGCGCAGCAATTCCAAAAGAATTTGAAATGGCAATAATCGAATCTGCAAGTTCTGGTGAAACATAAATTTCCATGCGGTGACCCATATTAAACACCTTATACATTTCTTTCCAATCCGTAGATGATTCTTCTTGTATTAATTTGAACAGCGGCGGAACTGGAAATAAATTATTTTTTACAACGTGCACATTGTCTACAAAATGCAACACTTTTGTTTGCGCGCCTCCGGAACAATGTACCATTCCATGAATTTCGGAACGGTGGTGATCTAGAATTTTTTTAATTACCGGAGCATACGTGCGAGTAGGGGAAAGTACAAGTTTTCCCGCATCGATTGGTGAATTTTCTACTGGATCTGTTAGATTTTTTGAACCGGAATAAACCAAATCTTTCGGCACGCTTGGATCAAACGTTTCTGGGAATTCTTCCGCTAAAGAATGGTTAAACACATCGTGTCGCGCAGAAGTTAAACCATTACTTCCCATTCCTCCATTGTAAGTTGATTCGTAGCTTGCCTGACCAAAAGAAGCCAAACCAACGACTACGTCGCCCGGCTGAATAGTATGATTGGAAATTACATCCGCTCGTTTCATGCGACAAACTACTGTTGAATCCACGATTATAGTTCTAACCAAATCGCCAACATCTGCAGTTTCACCTCCAGTTGAATGGATGCCAATCCCCTGGTTGCGAAGCGTTTCCAGTAATTCTTCTGTTCCATTTATAATTGCAGAAATCACTTCTCCTGGAATCAAATTCTTGTTTCTTCCGATAGTGGAGGAAAGTAAGATTTTATCTGTTGCTCCAACACATAGCAAATCATCGATATTCATGATTAATGCATCCTGAGCTATTCCTTTCCAAACGGAAATGTCGCCCGTTTTTTTCCAATACATGTAAGCCAATGAGGATTTTGTCCCCGCTCCATCTGCATGCATTACAATGCAATAGGCATCGTCATCCGATAAATAATCCGGTACAATTTTACAAAATGCTTGCGGGAAAAGTCCTTTGTCCACATTTTTTATTGCATTATGCACATCTTCTTTTCCTGCTGAAACGCCCCGAAGATTATATCTTGTATCTGCCATTATCTTGAATTAAAGTTGCAAAGATAGGAAAACGATCAGGAAAGGACAACTTGGAAATAGTATCTACTCCTTTCGAAAAAAAATCATTGGATTAAACGCAGGTTGTAATAGGAAAACGCCCATTTTATTGACTGTGTGAAATCGGTAACCTACAACAGTAATAAGCCATTTTCTCTAAGTGTATCCATTTGTTTTCCGTACCAAAAAGGCTCGAAATCATCTGAATTCGAAAGGTAATAATGTGCTTGGATTTCTTGAAAGGTTAAGATTTTTGCATGTGAAACGGAAATAAGTTCTAGCAAAACCTGGAGCCATTCCCCTTCCAATTTGGATACTATAATTTGAAAGTTTGAATCGCGCGTGACAAATGTTATTACTGCATTTTCATAGGAAACGCCCTTTTTTAGTTTCGTTGTATAGTGTAAAGATGGAATTTTTCCTATCCAGACAATTTTCGCGTCTGGTGAGACAAAGGACTTTTCGTCCTCTTCTATGGCATTTTCAATGAAATCGCGAGGAATGGTAGTGCGAGGAATTTTAAATTCAAACCATTTTTGCAAAGGCAATTCAAATCCAATACCATACATGAAATTATACAGCGATTTTTTTAAACCATAACTAAATGCCGTGTGGTCAATCCCAGTTGAATCGATATGAACGATGTCGTTATTTGCAAAAGTTCCAATTTCGGTAGTTTCTTTTGAAACACCATATTTTTCAGGTTCCAAACCAATTGGACTATGCGCGGTCATTGCAAATTGGTGCCAAAATGCAGATTGCAACACCCCGATTTCAAATAATTGCCGCACCATTTCCAGTGAATCGACCGTTTCTTGAATTGTTTGGGTTGGAAAACCGTACATTAAATAGGCGTGAACCATTATTCCAGCGTCTGTGAAATTCCTGTTCACACGTGCAACTTGTTCCACTGTAACTCCTTTGTCAATTAATTTCAGCAAACGATCCGAAGCAACTTCGAGTCCTCCAGAAACGGCAATACAACCAGAAGCTTTAAGTAAGAGGCACAAATCACGTGTAAATTTTTTCTCAAATCGGATATTTGTCCACCAGCTTACGGTCATTTTACGCCGAATAATTTCCAAAGCCAATGCACGCATCAAGGCAGGAGGAGCAGCTTCGTCGACGAAGTGAAAACCTGTTTGTCCGGTTTGCTGCACTAATTCTTCCATTCTATCGCAGAGTAATTTTGCAGCAATTGGCTCGTATACTTTAATGTAATCCAACGAAATATCGCAAAACGTACATTTTCCCCAATAACAGCCGTGCGCCATGGTCAATTTGTTCCACCTTCCATCGCTCCACAAACGGTGCATTGGATTTACAACTTCAATAACAGAAATATACGAATCGAGTTTTAAATCGCTGTAATCCGGCGTACCGACTTCACTTTGTTTGTAGTCTTTTTCTTTCGAATTATTGGAGTAGAACACTGCGCCATCTTTCAATAAAAAGGTTCGTTTCAAGTCGTCTTCACTTCGTTTTCCTGCGATGTATTCCAGTAAATGTTCGATTGGTGCTTCCCCGTCATCCAAGGTTATAAAATCGAAAAATTCGAATACACGCACATCGGAAATAGCGCGTAGTTCGGTATTTGCAAAACCACCGCCCATCGCAATTTTAACGGAAGGAAAATG
>CAIYXD010000022.1 GCA_903930085.1 uncultured Flavobacteriia bacterium | reverse complement strand
TCGGTTTATTTATATGAAATTGCGCAATCAAGAGTTGGCAAATGATGTTTTCCAGGAAACTTTTGTGAAAATTATCAAAACGTTAAAAGTTGGTTCCTACAATGAAGAAGGTAAATTTCTTCCATGGGCTATGCGTATTGCACACAATTTGGTGATCGATCATTTCCGAAAAACTTCTAAAGTGCGCATGATATCTGAATCTTCCTCTAATTACGATGATTTCAACATTTTTAGTACGCTTTCTCAAACGGATAAAAACATGGAGCAATCTATGTCGCACGACGAGCTGGAAAAGCAAATGGTGGAATTAATCGATTATTTGCCGGAAACACAACGTGCAATTTTAAAAATGCGTATTTTTCAAGATATGTCCTTCAAAGATATTGCAGAATCCGAAGATATAAGTATTAATACTGCTCTCGGTAGAATGCGTTACGCCTTGATTAATTTGCGTAAAATGATTGACAAACACCAATTGGTTGTTAATTTATAAGTTGAGATGAGAATTCTTGTTTTTTTGGTTGCGCTTACCGTTTTGTTTTCGTGCGAAAAAGATCGCTCCTGTCCAGATTCCGTAGATGTAAAACTGCGTAACTTGACCGGATTGGACGGCTGCGGTTGGGTTTTTGAATTAAATGACGGCGCTAAATTAGAACCAGTTAATTTGTCGGATTTTGAACTGGATTTGGTCGAAGGGAAATGTTTCTCCATTAAATACGAAGACGCTGAAGCGTTTAGCATCTGCATGGTTGGAAAAACCGTTTCGATAACGTGTGTGGTGGAAAAATAAAGTTCTTAACGATTTTAGCGGAAATTTTTGACTTGAAAAACCACTAAAATTGCATGTGTCTTTCCTTCTTTTCTAAGTAAATATCGGCGATTGTCACCAAAATTCCGGTTTCTTCCACGTTTCCAAACTCAGGATTAACTGCCGTTCCGAAGGTTTTCATGGTTGGTGAAAGACTCATGTAAATATTTACCAACGGTGGAATAAATTCGCCTTTATCCCGAACTGCGCTATTCAAAACTTTGAATCCATCTTTGAAATCCAATCCTTCCAATTGACTAGTAACGTAATTTCGATCGTAATCTTGAATCAAAGGGTGAAATGGTTTCATCAAGTTTTCGGTATCCGGAAAATAATGGTGCATAAAATGCAACAGAAAATCGCGGCTTGGTGTATTGTAATTCGGATACATCGTTACTTTCCCGAAAAAATACTTTATCTCAGGATTCAAAACGGTTAATGCGCCCAAACCATCCCAAATATTATCCAAGGCAAATAGTCCTTTTCTTGGATCATTAGCCGGCTGAAAATTTGGTTGTACCCAGCTTCTTCCCAGTTCAATCGTATATGGAAGATATTCTTTTATGAATAAATCTGAAAAGTCAAAATAGTGAATAGTGGAAAGGTGAATTTCACCTGTAACCGAATCTATTGCATCCACACATTTTATAAAACGGTAACCACCAACAATTTCTTCGTCTTCCGGCGACCAAACAATCAGTTGGTCGTAGCAGAAATCGCTCGTGTCAAATTCATCTAAATCCACCGA
>CAIYXD010000021.1 GCA_903930085.1 uncultured Flavobacteriia bacterium | reverse complement strand
GAAAGATTTTATCCGGTATTGCAGAAGTTAGTGGTGAAAGTGATAAACTGATAGATATCACCGTGGCAATTGATAAGTTGGACAAAATCGGGGAGGATGGCGTCGTGAAAGAATTACTGGAAAAAGGTGTTTCTGCAGATGCAATTTCAAAAATCCAACCCTTATTTTCCTTCTCCGGAACGAATGCTGAAAAAATAAGTAAAATGTCCAATTTTTTAGCGCAAAGTGAAATTGGATTGAAAGGAATAGCAGAATTACAGTTTATTTTTGATCAGGTGGAAGCGCTTGGACTGCAGCAGGCGGAGCTCGAATTTGATATCACGCTTGCCCGAGGATTAAACTATTACACAGGAGCAATTTTTGAAGTAAAAGCAAATGGTGTGAAGATGGGAAGTATTTGTGGCGGTGGACGCTACGATGATCTAACGGGACTTTTCGGAATGAACGATATGTCTGGCGTTGGGATTTCTTTCGGAGCGGATCGTATTTACGATGTTTTAACCGAACTAGAATTATTTCCGAAAGAAACGGATCAGGGATTGACATTGTTATTTGTGAATTTTGGGGAGAAAGAACAAGCGCATTGCATGCAATTGGTTTACGAGGCTAGAGCGAACGATATCGCTTGTGAATTGTATCCAACTTCGGCAAAAATGCAAAAGCAAATGAAATACGCCAACGATAGAAGAGTAGAATTTGTCGCAATTGTTGGCGAAACAGAAATGGCGGAGAATTTAATTCAACTGAAAAACATGGAAACTGGTGAACAGGAGGAAATGAGCTTGGAAGAAATGATTTTTAAACTTAAGAAATGAAAAAACACACACTATCTAACGCATGGATTTCACTGAAGGAAGTGGAAGAAATTTTAGATAATCAGTACGTTATTGAGCTTGGTGAATCGGTAAAGGTTGCTATTCAAAAATGTAGAACGTATTTGGATGAAAAAGTACAACGCCACGATAAGTTAATTTATGGTATCAATACGGGCTTTGGTTCGTTATGTAATACTGCAATTGAAAAAGAAGATTTAGGACAATTACAGCGCAATCTGGTACTTTCACACGCGTGTGGAACTGGAGATGAAGTTCCGCAGGAAATTGTTAAACGTATGCTACTGCTGAAGGTTTTGGGGTTGTCGCACGGACATTCCGGCGTCCAGTTGGAAACGGTTGAACGCTTGGTTTACTTTTTTAACCATTCTATTTTTCCTGTTGTTTATCAGCAAGGAAGTCTTGGCGCATCCGGCGATTTAGCTCCTTTAGCACATCTTTCTTTGCCGCTAATTGGCGAAGGCGAAGTTTATTTTCAAGGAAAAAAACAACAATCCGCTGCAGTGTTGCAAGTACTGAATCTTTCGCCAATAATCTTGCAGTCAAAAGAAGGTTTAGCTTTATTGAATGGAACGCAATTCATGAGTTCGTATGCTTCTTATTGTATTGGAAAAGGCCAGCAATTGTGGCATCAATGGAATAAAATCGCTGTGATTTCGTTGGATGGCTACGATGGTAGATTGAACCCTTTTCAAGCAAATGTAAATGAGATTCGCAAACAAAACGGGCAAATTGAAACGGCAAAAATCATCCGTGAACTAGTTGCAGGAAGTGAAATTATTTCCCAAGAAAAAGAACACGTGCAGGATCCATATTCGTTCCGTTGTATTCCGCAAGTGCATGGCGCTTCGAAGGATGCATTGGATTATTGCGCAACGATAGTGGAAAGAGAAATCAATGCTGTAACGGATAATCCAACAATTTTTCCGGACGAAGACGAAATTGTTTCCGCTGGAAATTTTCATGGTCAGCCATTGGCAATAACTATGGATTTTTTAGCAATTGCATTAGCTGAAATGGGAAGTATCTCGGAAAGAAGAATGTATAAATTGATCTCTGGAACCCGTGGTTTGCCTGCTTTTTTGGTTGCTAATCCAGGTTTAAACTCCGGATTTATGATTCCGCAATATACCGCAGCATCTATCGTGAGTCAAAATAAGCAATTGTGTTCACCAGCATCGATTGATACAATTGATTCTTCCAACGGGCAAGAAGACCACGTGAGTATGGGCGCAAATGCTGCGACAAAATTATTTCGGGTGGTTGAAAATTGCTTTACTATTCAAGGAATCGAATTACTAAATGCAGCGCAAGCCTTAGAATTTAGAAGACCATTAAAATCATCTCCAATGGTGGAAAAAATAGTAGCAGATTTTCGATTAAACGTAAATTTCGTGCACAATGATGAATATTTGCAGCCGTTGATTATGGAAAGTATTAAGTTTATAAAATATAAAATGTAGTAGAATGGAAAATTTTGATGGAATGGAAGAAAATTCAATGGAAAGAGAAGCGAGACCAAGTTTTTTAACCGTCTTGTGTATTTTGAGTTTTATCTCAATTGGCTTGGGAATTCTTTCTGGATTAATTGGATTGGCTTTTGGACCTATGAGCGAAGAAGCAATGTTACAGCAAAAGACAGAATGGGCAAAAATGGCAGACGAATTGCGTTCCCTTGGATCAGAAGGTTTTGCCGTAATGATGGAACAATTTGAACGCATGTTAGACGGTTTAAATAAAAATCACTACGCAAATTCTGTAATTTCCATTTTGATCCGAATGGTTGGATTACTTGGTGTGTTTTGGATGTGGAAAGGCAAGAAAAATGGGTTTCATTTGTACATTATTTTTTCGCTCTTAGCGCTTGTGCAGATGTATTTCTTTGTTTCTCCAGCTGATATTCCAACGATTATGGTGATTTGGAATGTGAGTATCTCCGCCTTGTTTGTTTTCTTGTATTCCAGAAATCTAAAATGGTTATCGGCATAATTAATCTAATTTTAGAATAGAAATAAGGATTCTCCGCATTCATTTTTTCATTTTCCCTCATCTTTCCGTATCTTTGCGGCAAATTAGTGGTGAATTATGATTTCAGTAAACAATTTATCCCTGCAATTTGGGAAACGCGTTTTATTTGATGAAGTGAATGTAAAGTTCGTCAATGGGAATTGCTATGGTGTTATCGGTGCGAACGGCGCAGGAAAATCTACATTTTTAAAAATCCTAACTGGAGAGCAAGATCCAACGACAGGAAGAGTAGAGTTGGAGCCCGGAAAACGCTTGGCCGTGCTCAATCAAAACCACTTTGCATTCGACGATAAAGAAGTGCTTCAAACTGTAATTATGGGGCACAAACGTCTTTTTGAAATTATGGTGGAAAAAGATGCTTTGTACGCAAAACCCGATTTTACTGACGCGGATGGAATGCGCACAGCGGAACTCGAAGGGGAATTTGCTGATCTAGAAGGTTGGAACGCTGAAACCGATGCAGCAACACTTTTAAGTAATCTTGGAATTGAAGAGTCGAAGCATTATTTGAAAATGGAAGAACTTTCCAACGACTTGAAAGTACGTGTTTTATTGGCCCAGGCTCTTTTTGGAAATCCAGATGTTCTTGTATTGGATGAACCTACAAACGACTTGGATTTGAAAACTATTGGCTGGTTGGAAGATTTTTTACTGGATTTTAGAAATACCGTAATCGTTGTTTCGCATGACCGTCACTTCTTGGATACCGTTTGTACACATATTTGCGATATCGATTATGCTAAATTGAACATGTTTACCGGAAATTATTCTTTCTGGTACCAATCCTCTCAATTGGCAACGCGTCAGCGCTCCGATAAAAACAAAAAAGCCGAAGAAAAGAAAAAGGAATTACAAGATTTTATTTCCCGTTTCTCTGCAAATGCTTCTAAATCCAAACAGGCGACAAGCCGACGAAAGATGCTGGATAATTTGAACATTGAAGAAATTCAACCTTCGAGCAGAAAATATCCAGGAATTACCTTTCACCAAGAACGCGATGCTGGAAATCAAATTTTAACAATCGACAACTTAAGTAAAAAAGGCGACGGAAAATTCTTATTCAAGGATGTCTCTTTCATTGTCAATAAAGGCGATAAAATTGCATTTATCTCCAAAAATTCTGTCGCATTAACTGCTTTCTTCGAGATTTTAAGTGATAATTTGCGAGCTGATTCTGGTGAATTTACATACGGAACAACGATCAATACGGCTTATTTGCCAAATGATAACCACAATTATTTCGTCGACAAATTGCCGTTAATCGAATGGTTGCGACAATATGCACAAACCGACGAAGAACGAGAAGAAGTAAGTCTAAGAACGTTCTTAGGTAGAATGTTATTTACCGGTGAAGAAGCCTTGAAAACTGCAAATGTTTTGTCTGGTGGAGAAAAAGTGCGTTGCATGCTCTCCAAAATGATGTTGGCGAAAGCGAATGTTTTATTGATGGATGAGCCAACCAATCACTTGGATTTGGAATCGATAACAGCCTTGAACAACGGAATGAACGAATACCAAGGAACGATGCTTTTCACTTCGCATGACCACGAATTGGTAAATACGGTTGCGAATAGAATCATTGAAATTACACCGAATGGAATTATCGATAAAATGATGCCGTACGATGATTATTTGAAAGATTCAAAAATTCAGCAAACGCAAGAAGAATTGTACGTTTAATCCTAGCAGTGTTTCCCTACAAAAGTTACCCATTTCGTCATGGCATTATTAGTTTCTTGCGAGACAAGGATGTCAAAGGAATTCGCGCACTTTCTGTTTTGCTGCCTAAGTTACTCCTTCCACATGCAGAAAAATCGTCCGCGTATATTTTAAAAACGCTACACGGTTTTTTTTTAAAAATTGATCCTTCAAAAGATAAGGGCGTGGAATTGTGTTTGCACGAAACGGGAACGTATGAAAAAGGAATTTTATCCTACCTTAAATCTGTCTTGCAAAAAGGAGATTCTTTTATAGATGTCGGCGCAAATATTGGCTTGATTTCTATTCACACTGCTAAATTAGTCGGTCAAAAAGG
>CAIYXD010000020.1 GCA_903930085.1 uncultured Flavobacteriia bacterium | reverse complement strand
TTCTAAAAGATCGGATATTACACTACAATTTCGTGTGAAATTTTAAATCCAACTTATTACTCAATATTCAATATCGAGGTTAAAGGTATTTTTTAGCGTGTGTAAGTTTGGGTTTTTACGCGCCAACGAAGCAAATCTATCCTTTCCAGTAAGGAATTTCACTTCTTTTTCAGGATTATCGTTCAAGGAAAAATCGATTTCAATGGCGTAATTTTTCAATTCTTTTCTAAAAAAACCAATCATATCCTGCAAATGCGGTTTGATGTAATCGATTTGAATTTGGTTGTCTACATCCATCAAGATGAGGTGATCTTCCTTTTGAACGGGTTCTCTTTTGATCATTGCATTATAAAAGGTTTCCATTCCTTTTTCCTTCATTTCAAATGCAAATCTTCGCCAAAGCATCTTAACCTGGTCGTAGGAATAGTTGTTGAAGGGCAAATTTTCGGGTAAAGTAGAAATTCCAGTTCGTTCATCGTCCTTTATTTCCATCATTTTTTTAATGGAAAGGGTAGAAGTATTTAATTCTCCAGAAGGAACGGAAAGTATTTTTTGTTCCACAGCCGGTTTCTCGTAAATCTTTCGAACGGATGGAGCCAAAGGCTTTGAGGCGCTTGGAACATTGTCTCTTAAATTTTGACTTGGAAAGGGAATGAGGTCAACGGGATCCGTCAGACATTTTTTTTTTCTTGCTCTTGCAGTAAAGAACACAGTTGCATCAAGGCCATTTCCACCAGTAAGCGCTGATTTTTGGAGGATTTATAGTCGACATCGGATTTACTTAAAACCGCGAGTGACCGTAAAATTAAATGCCCATCCAATTGTTTGGATTGATCGATATAGCGTTGTTCAATTGCTTCACCAGCTTCCAGTAATTTTGCCGTGCGAAGATCTTTGCAAACGAGTAAATTTCGGTAATGATCCGCCAAGCCAACGATAAAGTTGTGTCCATCAAAACCTTTTTCATAAATATCGTTGAGCAACAATAGCGCAGAAGGGATATCTTCCTTTTGCGTGCTTTCTACAATTCTGAAGTAATAATCATAATCCAGAATATTAAGATTTTCAAGCACACTTTTATACGTAAGATTTGAACCCGTGAAAGTGACAATCTGATCAAAAATGGAAAGCGCATCTCGCAGCGCACCATCCGCTTTTTGCGCAATTAAATGCAATGCTTCAGAATCTGCAGTAATTTCTTCTTTTGTTGCAATTGTTGCCAAGTGATCTGCAATATCTTTTACTTTGATGCGACTAAAATCAAAGATCTGACAACGGGATAAAATAGTTGGAATGATTTTATGTTTTTCCGTTGTAGCGAGAATGAAAATCGCATGTTTTGGTGGTTCTTCCAATGTTTTCAAAAAAGCGTTGAATGCTTGATTGGAGAGCATGTGGACCTCATCAATAATATAGATTTTGAAATTCCCTAGTTGCGGAGCAATGCGCACTTGGTCAATAAGACTTCGGATATCGTCAACAGAGTTATTTGAAGCAGCATCTAATTCGTAAACATTCAGGGAGTTTCCGGTATTAAACGAAATACACGAATCGCAGGTATCACATGCTTCAATGTTATCCGTTGGTGTGAAACAGTTGATTGTTTTGGCTAAAATTCGCGCAGTTGTTGTTTTTCCAACACCTCGGGAGCCACAAAATAGGAATGCCTGTGCTAAATGTTCTGTTTTTATGGCGTTTTTCAGTGTTGAAGTAATAGAAAATTGTCCCACAACCGTATCAAAGGTTTGGGGTCTATATTTTCGGGCTGAAACAACAAAATCACTCATTACTGCAAATTTAATGATTTGTACTTATTTTTCCGCGTAAAAAAACGGATTGTTAAAAACTATTTAAGCACGTTTTTTCTTGGTGATTTCTACTTACTCGATTTTCCTTAGATTTCTCCGCCACTCTGTCACCTTGGCATAGATGTGTTTCTTTGGACCGGCGCTGATTTGAGAAGTGTAAATTCCTTTTGAACCGGAAAATAAATACGCTGTTGAACAAGCAATTGCTAGAAAAATCCCACTTTCCATCCCAAATAATTCCATTCCCATGAACGTAGAAGCAATTGGCGTATTTGTTGCACCGGAAAAAATTGCTACAAAACCAATTCCAGCCAGTAATGGAAAGGGAAGTGGGACAAACCAAACGAGCACATTTCCAAGCGCTGCGCCAATAAAAAATAGAGGTGTAACTTCTCCGCCTTTAAAACCAGCGCCTAGCGTGAAGGATGTAAAAAGTAGTTTTAAGATGAAATCGTAGCCATTCAAATTA
>CAIYXD010000019.1 GCA_903930085.1 uncultured Flavobacteriia bacterium | reverse complement strand
GCCATACCCTTTGGCAGTAATCATTTTTGCACTAATTCCATTACTGATAATATAATTGACACAACTTTGAGAACGGTTATTGGAAAGTTCAATGTTGTATTCAGAAGCACCGCGTGAATCGGTGTGGGAGGATAGCTCCACACGCAAATCTGGGCGCTCTTTCATGTATTGTACCAATTTATCCAACTCTTCCTTCCCTTCCGGTCGTAATTCGGATTTATCAAAGTTGTATAAAACCATGTCTAAGCGAATAAACTCAATCCCTTGCTTAATCTTTAAAACGATAGAGAATGAAATCGTGTCGATACATTCCTTGTTTGTGCTAGTTGGTGGAACTTTAAACCAAACATCTTGGTAATTTATAAATTGTATTAAAACAGAATCAATTTCATTTTTTCCGTCGTTCACAAAACTATACGCACCGTTAGCAGTGGAAAGGTATTTTAAGCGTGTTCCATTTTTCTTGTGCAGGTAAAACATGGCGCCACCCAATGGTTTTCCGTCTTCCGATACGGCAATAAGTTTGCTTACTTTTCGTGTATAATTGGAACGTAAATTAACGGTATACTCACCGGATTCCTGCGCACTAAAAATGCTCGAATCGGCACTAAAATCAGCATCTCCAGCAAAATAGAAACGGTATTTCCGGTCTTTTTCCATGGAAGACATACGAATCTCTCCTTTATCCGAAGTTGTTAATTGCTCTTTTTCCTTCGTAAATAAATCTGTTACTGAAATTGTTTTTCCAGTCAAAGGTATTTCCTTGCATGTTTTCAGAATGGCAATGGCATTTATTTCAACAATTGGCTTCTGAATGGAATAGATTTTATCTTTCCAGTCCGTACGATTGGAGGAAAGAAATCCTTTCCCTGTTTTATCATCTATATAGATTCCAAAATCATCCGCAAAGGTGTTTATTGGAGAACCAATTGGCTCGGGTGAATTTCCCTTTAATGAAGAATAAAAGACATCTAAACCTCCAATTCCTGGCCAACCATTGGATGAAAAGTATAGGATTCCCTTGTTGGAAACGAATGGAAAAAGTTCATCTCCAGCGCTATTTATACTAGGACCCAAATTGACTGGTTCTATCCATTTATTATTTTTCAAACGGGTTTTGTATAAATCGCTACCGCCAAATCCACCTGGCTTATCGGACGCAAAGATTACCCAGCCTGTTGTATCCATTACGGCATGACCCGTGGAATACGTTTTATTATTAAATGGAAATTCCTGCTGTCTCCAACTGTTTCCACTACGTTTGTAAACGGCCAGCTCCAATCGCGCAAATTTTATACGATTTACGGTGTCAATTTCTTTTTGATTTCGTGTTACAAAAGCAATTTTATTGTCCGAATCAAAAGCAATAGGTCCTTCGTGGGTATGGGAACTTTTGATAATTCTCCATTGATTTTTATAGATAAATTTCACCCAGAATTTCTTCTCCCAAATACGCGAATTCACAGAAGTTTCCAACGAATCGTAAAAACAAATATCTGTAAATTGTTGCGCATTACGGTTGTAATCACGGGCAATTATACCTGAATTGTCATCATTTGAAACGTATAGGAATCCAGATTTATAGGGCACTGCGCAATATTCTTCACCTTTAGACTTTGTAGTAACCAATTGAATCGTGAAGTCACTGGTAAGTTCATTCCTGCTTAAAATAGTGGGAAGGTTGTTTTCCCAATTTTTTATTTCTGCATTATCGGGAAAGTGG
>CAIYXD010000018.1 GCA_903930085.1 uncultured Flavobacteriia bacterium | reverse complement strand
TCCAGCGCCTAATAAAATACCGTTTTCGCTTTGGTCAAGCTCCTCCAAAGATCCTTCTACAATGTATTGATCCAGATTGTACAAAACACCTTCCCGTAACACGTCAATTCCTGTCAAAACGCCATTCAATTGGGAAGAACCGCCCAAATAAAAGGCTTGCGCTTTCACCTGCGCCGTTGCGCCTCTAACATACGGCTGTTTGTTCAAGAAATCAAGTAATGGAAGGGCATTGTGAATTCTTTCCTGGCTATTTTTTGGCTTTACAGATCGAATGATTTTCTCACGACCTTTGTATCCTGCATACAAATCCAGTGGCTGTTTTGCGGAAGGTTCCATTTCATTGTATAAATGGATGTGCGGTGTTCGATTGAGAATCAAACCGTCCAACAAACCATTCAAACCTGTCATAAAACTCATCATAATAATGTACGTTCCAATTCCAAAAGTTACGCCTAAAGCAGCAATCAACGATTGTTTTTTCCGCGAGAACAGGTGCGTTTTGGAAATGGAAAGAAGAAGTGCAAAATCCATATTTAAAGCGGTTTATAAATAGTAGTTTGTTCCGTAATCCCGGAAATTATTTCTATAAAACTCCAATTAGACAAGCCAGTTTTGACAGAAACAATACCGTTTTCTGTCTCAACTTTGTTACCTGGAAGCAAGTATTCTCTTGGAATTACTAATGCTTTTTTCTTCTCATTTAACACAATATTTCCTTCGCCTGTTAAACCCATATAGAGCATTTTCGGTGGATTGCTAAAAACTGCTTCCATTTCAAATGTCTGCGTCCTTTCGTCCATTTTCGGGGAAATAGTGCTGATCTTTGCTTCGAAAACTTTGTTTTTAAATGCCTCTAGCGTTACCAATACTTTTTGTCCAATTTGAACTTTGGTGATGTCCACCTCATCGATCAACATTTTCAACACAAAAGCATCTTGATCTCCAATAATCGCCAAGGCTTCCTGCATGTTTACAAATTCGCCCGGCTCCTTTAGTAGCTGAAAAACTTTGCCCTTTCTGCCAGATCTAATCGTGTAGTCCTTCGTTTTAAGCACGCTGGATTGCAAATTATTTCGCGACTGAGCAAGTTGATTTTTTAGTTCTGTTTCTTTTCTCGCAATTCTCTTCTTAAGGGACAAAAAATTATTTTTTGACATTTCATAACCAAGTATAGCAGTATCGAATTCAAATTTTGAACATGCCTT
Source organism: uncultured Flavobacteriia bacterium (assembly GCA_903930085.1). Lineage (GTDB taxonomy): Bacteria > Bacteroidota > Bacteroidia > Flavobacteriales_D > Crocinitomicaceae > M0103. Next base: position 1,233 of record CAIYXD010000018.1, on the reverse strand, counting down.
TTCTGCGTACAAACGGGTAAAGCGAAGACTATTTATAGAATCATTCTGCATTTTCAATTTTGCTGTTTTTAATTCCAGCTTCATCTCTTCGAGTAAATTTGCTTCTCCTTCCAACGTTTGCCGAACTAAGTCGTAATTCAAATAAGCATTTTGCTGATTCAATTGTATTGGTTCACTCGAAATATGTAAGAGAATATCTCCCACTTTTAGATTGTCTCCCACTTTCACCAATATCGAGTCCACAAAACCCGAAACCGAGGCATTCACCTTGTATGCATCTTTTGGTTCTAAAAGAACACTGGAATAAACTGCCTCAACGAGTTCTTTGTATTCTGGAAAAATGGTTTCTCTAGCATCGTTGCATGAAAAAAGCAATCCGAGAAAAAGTAAAAAAAGGTATTTCATTGAAAAGATATTTTTACCAAAGCTATTGCTATTAAAGCGATAAAAAGATGATACATATCAGGTTTATAGAAGAATATTTCCTGAAAATAGTTTCATTTTATTTGTAATTATCGAAAATAAATGTAACTTCTACTTTTGTGGAATAATTGTCCTTTTGCAATAAACAATCCTAAAACTGAATTTATTATTCTATAACCAAACCTTTTTTGCTAACCTTATTTTGGGTGAAATAGTTGGTGAAAGAAGAATTGAAAAAATAATTAAAAATAATCGTCGTCACATTTTCCATCTTCGTGCTTTAAAAATTTATACACGTCGATAAAAAACACTATATCAGTTATTTACATAATTAAAAGCAGAAAAAATAAAGCAACTAACAGGTGCTGAAATCGTTTAATAAATGGAACCAACAAAACAAATTATGAAACCATTTTTAAGATTTTCTCTCTTCCGATCAATAGGTGTTCTCGCCTTTGTTTTTCAAACTTTTTTAACCTTCGGACAAAATTGCGATAGCATCACGCCAAGTTTTAACGTTGATCTTTCTGCCTCGCCAAACCAAACGTGGACAAGTCCAATGGTATTGCGCGATGGTAATTGCTGCGGCACATCCAACCCGGATAAATGTCTTGAGTTTATTATTACGCTCAATCCATCTGCCATCGCCATTAACTTTGTGATTTCCGCTGGCGCTGTTCCTTCGGGTGCGTTATTTTACCAGATTAACTGCGGACCAATTACGCCAGTTGGTTCACCGATTTGTCTGACTGGTCCAGGACCACATAATTTAACCTTTTGTAAACCAGGAAATAATGCAAATGCTTTTAG
>CAIYXD010000017.1 GCA_903930085.1 uncultured Flavobacteriia bacterium | reverse complement strand
TATTACAGATCAGGTAAAAAAATACCAGTCAATTACAGGTCCAGATGGTAGGTTTAGAATTTTGGCTATTCCTGCAGGGAAATACCAGTTGAACATTAAATACGGTTCGGATACCTTGCCTGGAATTCCTGTAAATGTGCCAATGGATGGAATCTGTAATGCTGGAACAATAAAATTTATCAGTGGCGTTTTAAACCTTGGCCCAGTAGATGCTTCCGCAAATGGTAAGGGAATAAAGCTAGAATATGGGTTTCTACCTGTGAAAGCATTAACTTCCGAGGAAATTGAAAGAAGTCCGGATAAATTCAATATTAAAAACTTGGTGACTTCTATGTCGCCGGACGTTAAAGTTTCGGAAGATGGCGAATTGATGTTCCGAGGTGCACGAAAAGGCGATATGGTTTACATGATGGATGGCATGAAAAGCAATGAAGTTAGCACGGTTCCAAGTTGCGCAATTGGCAGAGTGATGGTTTACACCGGCGGTTTACCAGCAAAATATGGCGATACCTTGGGTGGTGTAGTTGTCATGGAAACAAAAGGCTACTTTGATCTTTACCGCCAATGGGAAGCCAATGAAATAAAAACAGGAAAAAAATAAACCGAAATTTTTCTCAAAAAAAAGCCAGTTCATATGAACTGGCTTTTTTTTACTTAAAGAAATCTGGGCTTTTTGCTTCTACTTGTTTTAAATAATTTTTCAGTTCTTGCTCGTTCTCACTTTTCAGAACCATTAACATGCTTTCGGATTCTACAACAATATAATCGTTAAGCCCATCCAGTAATACTAATTTAGTATCCGGCACATTTACGATACAATTGGAAGAGTTAAATAAATGCGTATGTTCTCCGATAACTGCATTATTATTGGAATCCTTTTTCAGGTGAGTATTTAAACTTCCCCAAGTTCCAAGATCACTCCAATCAAAATCCGCTAGCACAACATCCACATTTTTAGCATTTTCCATTACTGCAAAATCGATGGAAATATCTTCACACTCTTCGAAGCAGTTATCTACTTTAGCTTGTTCTGATGGTGTATTATATTGGCTTAAATCTTTAGCGAATAGGGCATACAAAGTTGGTTGGAAGGACTGTAAAGCGTCTAGAATTGTTTTCGCTTTCCAAACGAATATGCCGGAATTCCAGTAAAAATTACCGCTCGCAACAAAACTTTCTGCAGTTGCAAGATTTGGTTTTTCTCGAAATTGAATAATTTCAGTCACTTCTCCTGCTTTTATTTTATTGTCCGCTGAAAATTCAATGTAACCGTAACCCGTATCCGGTCGAGTGGGTTGAATTCCTAGTGTTACAATACGCTCCGAATTATTTGCTTGTTCAATTGCTGTTTTCACAATTTCAGTGAAGCGAAACTCTTTTACAATTAAATGATCCGAAGGTGAAATTACCATTGTTGCATTTGGGTTTAAAGCCATTATTTTTGCCGCAGCATAAGCAATACAAGGCGCTGTGTTTTTCCGTTTTGGCTCGGTTAATATCTGATCATACGTAAGGTCTGGGAGTTGTTCTTTTACGAGTTCCGCATAATTCGTATTGGTTAGAATGTATATATTTTCTTTCGGTGCAATCAACAACAAACGATCATACGTCATTTGAATAAGTGATTTCCCTATTCCCAAAACGTCTAAAAACTGTTTCGGTTTCTGTGGTGTCGACATTGGCCAAAATCTACTGCCTACGCCACCTGCCATTATAATACAATAATTATCTTTCATTTTTTTAAGTTAGTTTTTTTCCAATGGATACACTTTTGCCAGCGCATTTACCAAATACGATTTATTGGTCTTTACTTCTTGACAGATAAATCGTTTTCTCCGCAAATCACCTTTCACAAAATGTCTTCCATCTAAAGCAAAGGTAGAATTTTTTGGCAATCGTTCAAGTATTTCAATTCCTTCTATTGGTTTATCGTAGGTGTGTAAAACACGCGACAACTGATGGTCGGAGCAGGAAGATGCTTTGGTTTGCACCAACGATTGGATTAGAGCTCGTTGAATATCTTCAGGAAGATTGCCACTTTCAATAATGGGTAGTAGTAATTGTCTGAATGCATTTTTCCATTCATCGCCATGCGGATTAACACTATTTTTATACGAATTATAGGTGTTTAAATGGGCGAATTCATGTAAGGTTGTGATTAAAAACGCATAAGGATTCAAATCTCCATTGACTGTTATTTGGTGTTTTTCGCCAGCTAAACCGGCTCTAAAATCACCCAATTTTGTTTTTCTTCCGTTGACAATTTTAAATCGCACAGACGATTGAACAAACAAATCTACAACAACATCAATGAATGTCTCGGGAATATATTTCTTAAAGGCTTCCGCAACGTGGTCACGTTTTTTTAGACTCTGTCTCTTCACATCCCAAATTTAAAGGAAATCAACATGTAATGTGTAGAAAGTTTTCAGCTTTGAAATGTGAATGAAAGAAATATCAATTAACTTAGCGCTTCATGAAGGTTATTTCAAATATAGGGAAGTATTTATTGATGATGCGAGTGGTTTTTTCTCGTCCTGAGAAATTTAAATTATTCCGCAAGCGCGTATTCAATGAAATAGAAGTAATAGGGATCAATTCTATTCCAATTGTTGCATTGATGTCCACTTTTATGGGAGCTGTTATTGCTTTGCAAACTGCTTCCAATATTAGCAGTCCACTTCTGCCAGATTATACAGTTGGTTTTATAACGCAATCAAGTACGATTCTTGAATTTTCACCAACTATAATTTCCCTTATTTTAGCAGGAAAGGTAGGCTCGAATGTTGCCTCTGAAATTGGTACGATGCGCGTAACAGAACAAATTGATGCATTGGAAATTATGGGTGTCAATTCTTTGACTTATTTGGTTTTGCCAAAAGTAGTCGCTGCAATTTTCTTTTTTCCAATACTGGTGATTTTCTCTATGGGACTGAGTTTGATTGGTGGATGGTTATCGCTAACCTTAACCGGTTTATTGACAACTGAAACGTATGTTTTAGGAATCCGCTACTTTTTCGAAGTTTCGAATGTCGTTTATGCCCTCACTAAAACGGTAGTTTTCGGATTTCTAATTGTTTCCATTGCTTCGTTTTATGGTTATTATACCAAAGGCGGTTCGTTGGATGTTGGCAGATCTTCTACCCAGGCGGTAGTAAGTAGCAGTATCTCTATTTTAATTGCAAATTTTATCTTAACGCAATTGATGCTTTTATGATTGAAATAGTAAACGTAAATAAGTCGTTTGGCTCCAACCAAATATTGTTCGACATAAATACTGTCTTTGAGAAAGGGAAAGTCAATATGATTATTGGGCAATCTGGCTCAGGCAAATCTGTATTGGCTAAATCTATTGTTGGTCTGCATGAAGTTGATTCCGGTCAAATATTATATGATGGAAGAGATTTTTCTGCAATGAATCGTTTGGATCGAAAGGAAATTCGCAAAGAAATAGGCATGCTTTTTCAAGGGGCCGCACTTTTTGATTCTATGACTGTCGAGGAAAATGTCATGTTCCCCCTTACTATGTTTACCAATATGACAAAAAAAGAAATGCAGATTAGAGCTGATTTCTGTTTGGACCGTGTAAATTTGACCAATAAAAATAAATTATTGCCTTCGGAATGCAGCGGTGGAATGCAAAAACGAATTGGAATTGCAAGAGCCATTTCTATGAATCCAAAGTATTTGTTTTGTGACGAACCAAATTCGGGTTTAGATCCCAAAACTTCTATTGTAATTGATAATTTGATTCGTGAAATCACCTATGAATACAATATTACAACGGTTGTAATTACGCACGACATGAATAGTGTGATAGAAATTGCAGATACTATTTTATTTATTCACCAAGGAAAAAACTGGTGGAAGGGAGATCGGAAATCAATTATTACAACAGAAAACCCCGAGATTCTGAGCTTCGTTTATGCTTCAAACTTTATGAAGGAGATTCGTGCTTCCATGCAGTTGATTAGAAAATAAGTTCTCTTTGCTTTTTAGAAATAGGCAATGTAGCCGAAATGAACTTTACCGCTACTGAATTTGATCGCGTCATCAAATTGCCTTCCCAAGGCATATGAAATAGAAAAAATCCCAATATTAGTTCCAAAAGAAAATCCTGTTCCAAATCCAAAAGGTCTGTCCTTGTAATATTTTACAGCGTTATTTTCGTATAAACCTTGATCAAAAAACGCGAAAAGATGGGAGTTTTTATCTAACAAATACCTGTATTCTGCCGTAAATACGCTTCGATACGTTCCATATAATTCTTCTTCGTTAAAACCACGCATGCTCGACTGCCCACCAAATCTATACACTTCATTTTGATAAAATGCTGGCGCATAATAAAATTCTGAAGTATTGCCAAGTCGCAAAATATGCCTCGCAGTTATTGGAATAAACCATTCAATTTGTAAAAACGAACGATAGGTTGTAGATTTTGTAGTACTTGATGTATCGGAAACTTGAGATTTTCGAGTTCCAATGGCAATTTCAAACTGTAAAATCATCCCTTTAGAAGGATTTTGGAGGTAATCTACTTGCCTTTTTAGTGCAGATATTCCATACGCATTGGTGCGCAACGAAGAAAGATTGGAAAAAACAGGATTATTTTTTCCGCCACTCAAAAGACTGGATGAATTATTTTGGTAGAATACTTTTATAAAATTACCACCTTTTAAAAAATATTGTATGCCTAGGGTGGACTTCAGTTCAAGAAAAGAAGTGTCTCTTTTGTATAATTGGAATTGGAAATCGATGCC
>CAIYXD010000016.1 GCA_903930085.1 uncultured Flavobacteriia bacterium | reverse complement strand
CACTTATTAAATAAACAACTTCAGGGAGCTCTTTTCCAGAAACCTCCAGTACCACATCCAAATCTTTTCCTTCTTCAATGACCAAATCTTCTGTCATTAAAATAAATTTGAACGGTGCAACTGGCTTGAATTGTTTGGTATAATTGAACACACGCTCAGTTCCTTGCGTAAACAATGAAGGAGCAGCAACACCCACAACAACCAAGATGAGAAAAATTGGAATGAGGTATTTTACGTATTTGCGATTTTCTTTGAAGTCTATAGCAGAAACAAATGGCATTGCGCTCAATGAATTAGAGCGTTGTAATACACTTGCTCTAATTAATTCAATGTTCCCAATGTTTGTGTCTAAATCATCATTCAATTGTAAGGTGTTTTTGAGTCTATCCGATATCGATGGAAAAAAAGCACCTATAATATCCGCCGCTTGATATCGGTTTATACGTTTCCCAAAAGAGTATAATTTCAAAAATGGAAAACAAATAAAACGTCCTAACACAAGCAGATTAAGGCCTATAAAAGTGAAAAAGAGGAATCCACGTGTTAAACTTCCAAAGCGTCCAAAATACTCAAGAGTTGTCGTTAGGAGGAAAGAGGCTAAAAATATTCCACAAAAGAGCAGTAAACCCTTAACGATTTGATTTTTATAATACTTTCGTATGAAAGCGTCAATTTGTTCCAATAATTGATCAAATGATCCCATGTTTGTCGTGTATATAATCTGCTTAACCTACTAAATTAAAAGAAAAATTTCAAAGAGATTGGCAATTATAGATATTTAACGAAATAAAAGTCCTCAGTTAGACGTTCAAAAATCGACATTTAAACTTGGAACGAATTTCAATCCTCTAATTCTACTTATCTTTGTTCAAAAAACAACACATGTCAGACAAACCAGTTCGTGTAAGATTTGCACCATCTCCAACAGGACCATTACATATGGGGGGCGTTCGTACCGCTCTTTATAATTATCTTTTTGCTAAAAAACACAATGGCACTTTTATTATTCGAATAGAAGATACAGATCAAGCGAGATTTGTGTCTGGCGCGCAAGATTATATAATGGATGCTCTAAAATGGTGTGGTATTGAGCCAACTGAAGGACCTGGCATTGGTGGTGATTTCGGACCTTACGTACAATCTGAAAGACAGCATTTATACCGACCATTTGCAGATGAACTTATCCATTCTGAAAAAGCATATTACGCATTTGATACAAGTGAAGAACTTGATGCTGTGCGTGAACAAGCAAAAAAAATGGGTATGCCCAACTGGCAATACAACAGCGTTTCGCGAACAACAATGAAAAATTCACTTACTCTTCCGCAAGATCAAGTAGAAGAATTATTGGCAAATAATACGCCTTTTGTTATACGAATGAAAATGCCGCGTAACCAAGATGTACGTTTTGAAGATATCATTAGAGGGTGGGTTGTTGTTAACACAAATAATCTTGATGATAAAGTTTTATTTAAAAGCGATGGCATGCCAACTTACCATTTGGCAAATATTGTCGATGATCATTTAATGGAAATAAGTCATGTTATTCGCGGAGAAGAATGGCTTCCATCTGCACCATTGCACGTTCTATTGTACGAAGCATTCGGATGGGAACGTCCACAATTTGCTCATTTACCACTTTTACTTCGTCCAGATGGTAATGGAAAGCTTTCGAAAAGAGATGGAGACAGATTAGGTTTTCCTGTTTTCCCAACTAACTGGGTGGCTGCAGATGGCGAACTTTATTCTGGCTACAGAGAAAAAGGTTATTTCCCAGAAGCATTCATTAATATGCTGGCTTTCTTAGGGTGGAATCCAGGAACAACAAAAGAAATTTTTTCATTGGAAGAATTAACAGAAGCGTTTACCTTGGATAGAGTTTCTAAGTCAGGTGCAAAATTTGATCCTGAAAAAACGAAATGGTTTCAACAAAACTACTTACGCGATACATCCGATACAAAATTAGCCGAATCGATAGCGAAAGAAATAAACAGTAATTTACCAATAGAAAAACTTATACAGATTTGCCACTTAATGAAAGAACGCGCAACGTTTGTTCGGGATATTGCGGTAGAAGGAATTTATTTATTCGAAGCACCTGAAGCATACGACGAGCAAACCGTTTCTAAAAAATGGAAAGACGGAACAAAAGAACTTATGGAACATTGGTTGCAAGAATTAGAAACGCTTGATGCATTCACGGCACTAAACATCGAAGAACGCTTTAAATTGTTTTTGGAGAAAACTGGACTTGGCATTGGGGCTGTTTTGCCACTATTCAGACTTTTAATCACGGGAACAGGAGCCGGACCAAGCATGTTTGAAATAGGAGAATTTCTTGGGAAAGAAGAATGCTTATCCCGTATGAATCAAGGAATTACCGCTGTTGAAACGCTCAAAAAATAAGGTATGAAACACACAATTGAGGTAAATGGCATAAAAATCTACGCGTTTCACGGTTGCTTGCCAGAAGAAGCGGAAATTGGGGGCCACTATCGAGTAGACGTTATGTTAAATACAGATTTTAGTGGAGCAGCAGAATCAGATGATTTATCCAAAACGGTGGATTATGTCATTGTCAATAAAATTGTTTCTGAAGAAATGCAAATTCGATCTAAATTGATTGAACATGTTGGACAAAGAATTATAACCCGTTTAAAAAACGAAATTAACAAAATAGATTTCATCCGAATAAAGGTGGTTAAAATTTGTCCCCCAATAAACGGAGATGTTGAAAGCGTAGGAATAATAATAGAAGGTTAAAATCTTTTTATCGAACATCGCCTGTTAAGACATCTATTTTAAAAATTGTTGCGTTTCTTTTTGTTTTCCTATAACAGTTGAAAGCAAACTAATACACATTAGGTTCTTGATTTTTCAATTTTTTTGTTAAATTTGCACCAATTACAATGGTCTCGTGGCCGAGCGGTTAGGCACCGGTCTGCAAAACCGTCTACTCCGGTTCGAATCCGGACGAGACCTCCAAAAAATCCCTCTTCAAACTGTTGAGGGATTTTTTTTGAATTAAAAGCACACAGTATGCTCATTGGTGAAGACTTTGATAAACTACTAATTGAATTATTTGGTTTGAAAATTATTGAACCAAATGCACTACTAACAGACACGCTAATGGCTGCTGTTAGTTTGTTTTTTGCACATTCTCTTTATACCAAAAACCCAAACACTCCATTTTTATCTCGGTGGTACTACTTTTTCTTGGTTTTTGGAATTAGTTCATTTTCAGGCGGTTTGGGCCATTCTTTTTATTTGTGTTGGGGGGTTGCGGGTAAATTTTTCAATTGGATTTCCGGAATTCTTGCCATATACATTCTTGAACAAGCGATGCTGACATTACTTGAAAAGGATTCAAAATACAATGTATACCAACGATTATTAAAACTAAAACTTTTTCTTACGGTTGTTGGGTTTACAGCAGTTTGTTTAACACAACCAATTCAAACCAAACCACAGTTGGGTTTTCTTCCCATAGCACTATATACGTTTGTTGGAGTGTTGTTTACCGTTGGATTAATAGGGTATAGATTATCTAAAACACGGGATACCAATTATAAATACTTTTATTATGGCGTTTTTATCATGCTACCAAGCGCTGTGTTTTTCTTTTTAAAGATTAATTTACATCCTTGGTTTGATAAAAATGATTTTTCCCATGTTTTATTTGGGATAGGAATTAGTTTATTTTATTTAGGAATTGTCAAAACCACATTCAAAAAACAAGCCGTTTAACTTATCTTTCTATCCGCAATACACTGTGTTTTGTTAAAAGACTTCCATCAGCATCGCGAGCGGTGATGAAATAAACGTAGTTTCCAGAAGGAATAGGCTCTCCTGAAAGACCTAAACCATCCCAAGAAATAGTTGAGTCTTGTGAAGTGTATATAATTTTATTTCGTTGGTCTAAAACAACAAGTGAAAACTCCGTCAACCCTTCTGTATTTACAATTAAAATATCGTTGATTCCATCGTTATTAGGAGTAAAAACGTTTGGTAACTCCAATATATAGGTTTGACTACTCCCTTCGTTTAAATTGGTGGAAACCTCGGTAACGAATGGTTTTACAACGGTAATTGTTTCTATGTTATCTCTTACCACAGTAGTATTATCTAAAAGCGTTTCTCTTACTGAAGCTTCTTGAACTCCTTGAACTGCCTCGATTCGATTGTTTACATTTTCTTGTGGAAAAATGTTGTCTAAACCTACATCACCTGTAATAAATTCTTTTATAAAAGGTTGATTTTTATCCAATTGAACAGGTGTTTCTATTGCTGTAGTTTCAACTTTCTTAATTTGTTCTATTGGAGTTTCCGTTTCTGTTAACGCTTTAGAATCTGTTTCTTTAAGCGATTTATTTGATAGTTCTGTTTGATTAAATGAAAAATAAACGACAGCAGTCACCGCCGCAACGATCGATAGAGCAACAGCAACTTTTGTTAAAACAGAAGTGGCAAGCGTGCCAACTGCAGCAGGTGTACTTACCAATTGAGAAGATATAGAAGACCAAATTTCAGGACGCACATTCGCCTCAAAATCGCCTAATTTTTCTTTGAAAAGATCCTTTATAGTATCGTTATTTTCCACTTTTTATTTTTCTAATCGTTCTCTTAAATATGCTCGTGCTCTTGAATACTGCGATTTTGAGGTATTCTCACTTATTCCTAAGTGTTCGGATATTTCTTTGTGGGAATACCCTTCAATTGCAAACATATTAAACACTACTTTATAACCAACCGGCATGGATTGAACCATTTTCATCAAATCTTTCGCCGCTAAATTTTCCAAAACAAACGCATTATTTTGAAGTTTATAATCTACGTTGTCTAAACTTGTATTTCCCAACAACTTGTTCTCTTTTCGAATCTGATCCAACGACGTATTTACCATAATTCGTCGTATCCACCCTTCCAAAGACCCGTCGTGTTTAAAATCGTTCAATTTAGAAAACACCTTTATAAATCCATCTTGTAAAACATCTTCCGCTTGTTCTATACTTTTGGCATACCGCATGCACACACCAAGCATCTTTTTTGAAAACCTTTCAAACAACATGCGTTGTGCGCGGGAATCACCTTTTACACATTCTATAACCAATGAAGTATCATCCATAACAACGCTCAATTTGCAAGACTACCATTTTATTAAAAAGGTTGCACAGAATCTAAATATACAGACAAAAAAAGGTTAATTTCGTTAAACAAAAGATAAAACTATATGCTTAAAACAGTCTATTGCCTTTGTTTTACCCTTCTCTCTTTTTCTATTCTCTCCCAAACACCAAAAATAAAGTCGCTTAAAACAGGCTCCTGGTCGGGTAATTTATCCTTAAACACATCGCATAATCTGCATTTTCAAATCGATATACAAAAGGTTAAAAAAGAATACTTTTTCACGATTCTAAATGGAAAAGAACAGATTAAAATGATACATCCAAGGGTAGAAAGAGATTCTCTTGTTCTCGAATTTCCTCTTTTCAATTCCTTATTGGTATTAAAACGGCACGATGCAGAAAATTTAAAAGGGTATTGGTTAAATTTGAACAAAGGCGTAAACTATTCTATTCCGTGCGAACTTAATTTTGGATATACCGATAGATTTCCATCACAAAAACTATTTTTAAGCACGACCCAACCCTCAAATTTCAATGGAATGTGGGAATGCTTTTTCGAACCAGGAACTCCCGATGAATACAAAGCTGTTGGGGTTTTTACACAACAATACACTAAAATAGAAGGAACCTTTCTTACAGAAACTGGAGATTACCGGTTTCTAGAGGGAAACGTATTGGAAGACAGTCTTTATTTATCTTGCTTTGACGGGTCGCATGCCTTTCTCTTTACTGGAAGGATTTCTCAAAACGGAATAGATGGAAAATTTTATAGTGGAAAACACTGGGAAACAAGCTGGACAGCAGTAAAAAACGAAACGTTTTCACTTACACATCCCGACTCCTTAACACACCTTGTAGATCTTGCGCGTGTACAATTTTCATTTAAAGATCTGAATGGGAACGATTTCCATTTTCCAACTACAGCGTATGAAAACAAAGTAACTATTATTCAGATTATGGGAACCTGGTGTCCAAATTGCATGGATGAAACGAAATTCTACGCTGATTTATACGCTAAATATCACTCAAAAGGCTTGGAAATAATTTCAATTGGTTATGAAATCGGCACAGATTATTTAGCCCAAGCTGCAAGTATAAAACGATTAAAAGACAGACTAAATATAGCCTATCCTTTACTAGTTGGTGGTTCAGCAAATAAAAATCTAGCTTCTACACATTTTTCTATGCTCAATCAAATCATCTCTTTTCCAACCTCTATATTAATAGGTAAAGATGGTTTAGTACGAAAAATACATACCGGATTTAATGGGCCTGGAACAGGAAAGTACTACGAAACTTATACGCAGGAAACCGTTGATTTAATTGAAAAACTATTAAACGAATAATCTTTTTAATTAATTACAAGAAATTTTATCGACTCTTTTTTGGTGTCTTCCACCTTCAAAAGCAGTTGAGAAAAAAACATCCACCATTTCAATAGCTTCCTTCTCTGATATAAAACGCGCAGGAAGTGTTAAAATATTCGCATCGTTGTGCAAACGAGCTAATTCCGCAACTTCCGTTTTCCAACACAAAGCACTTCTAATTCCTTGGTGTTTATTCGCTGACATACTGATTCCATTTCCTGATCCGCAGATTAGTATTCCAAGCATTCCATCGTTTTGTTCTACCATTTCCGAAACAGGATGCGCAAAATCTGGATAATCAATACTTTCTTCTGAAAAGCAACCAAAATCGTTTACTTCATATCCTTTAGAAGATAAATATTTTTTTAAGGTTTCCTTTAATTGAAATCCGGCGTGATCTGCGCCAATTGGAATGATTTTACTGCTCATATATGTACTTTAAAACAAAGATAAGGTTTATGAACAATCCGATAAAGATTTAAACACTTGGTTTTTTAAGTTTTTATAAACACCTGATTTTATAGTGTTGTACATTTATTTTTTTACACATTACTAAAGGGGGTAATTGTTAATAGACGTTAATAAGTACTAATACTTTTTATTAGGTTCTTTCACTTTTTTTTCCAACCGATACTGGATATTACTTATGCAAGGAAAGTTTTGGTGATTTTTAAGTTATTTTTCCATACAGTTCAACACAAAACTACCTCTATTTAGTACGTTATAATATCCACATCGTGAGTTTTATCCAATTTGTTTAAAAGATTGTAAACGTATCAATATCAATATTTTATATAATTTAAAACTTGTTTATAAAGGGTATTAAAAGTCTGAT
>CAIYXD010000015.1 GCA_903930085.1 uncultured Flavobacteriia bacterium | reverse complement strand
GGCATTTGATAATCGACAAGAACAGCAATAATCTCTGTTTGGTTTTCTAAAAGGTTTTTAATATTCTTGGAAACTAATTTTGGATCTGTAAAAAACTCAAGGAAAGTGGTGTTTTTATTAATTATTTTATTCAGCTGAAAACCAATCATTTGCAAAACAAATGGATCGTCGTCTATACAAATAACGGCATATTTTAAATCGTTCATGCGGTGATTTTCGTTCAAAAGATAAATCTTAGAAAATAAAAATACTAAATTTTGGAATAGATTAACAAGGATTTTACACAAAACAGAAAAGAATTTGAATTAAAAAATTGGTCTTTCTAAACCTTAGAAATCTAGTCTGAATTAAAATTTGCGCTTTTAGATAGCATTTCTAAACGATTCTCTTGCCATACCAAATTCCGAATCCAAAATCCTTTGTATCTTTGCCTTTCTAAAATAAGAGTACATGGAAACCCCAAAAACGTATGAACCGTTAAAAGCGGAGGAAAAATGGTATGCACACTGGATGAACAAAGGTTATTTTCATTCAGAACCGGATGAGCGTGAGGCTTATACAGTCGTCATTCCACCGCCAAACGTAACGGGAGTTTTACACATGGGACACATGTTGAACAACACGATTCAAGATGTTTTGGTGCGCCGTGCACGAATGTTAGGTAAAAATGCGTGCTGGGTTCCAGGAACAGATCACGCCTCCATTGCAACAGAAGCGAAAGTAGTGCAGAAATTGCGCGCGGAAGGAATTAAAAAATCGGATCTTACGCGAGATGAATTTTTGAAGCATGCCTTCGAATGGAAAGATAAACATGGCGGAATTATCCTCGAACAATTGAAAAAACTTGGCGCATCCTGCGATTGGGAACGCACCAGTTTTACCATGGATCCAGAATATTCTGAATCTGTGTTGAATGTTTTTATCGATTTATACAAAAAAGGAAAGATTTACCGTGGCGTACGAATGGTCAACTGGGATCCGGAGGCTTTAACAGCACTTTCAGATGAAGAGGTTTTGCACAAAGAAGTAAATTCCAAATTGTTTTACGTGCGTTACAAAATCGCAGGAAGTGAAGACGAATGGTTAACTATCGCTACAACGCGCCCAGAAACAATTTTAGGCGATTCGGCAATTTGTATCCATCCAGACGACGAACGGTTTAAGCATTTGCATGGAAAACAAGTGATTGTGCCAATTGCAAACCGCGAAATTCCGATAATTCAGGACGAATATGTTGACATGGAATTTGGAACTGGATGTTTGAAAGTTACACCAGCACACGATACCAACGATTACGATCTTGGAAAAAAACATGCACTCGAAACGATTGATATTTTTAACGATAATGGTACGTTGAATGCGCATGGAATGCATTATTCTGGCATGGATCGTTTTGATGTTCGTAAAGCAATTGAAAAGGAATTGTACGACAAAGGTTATTTAGTTAAAACGGAAGATTACATCAATAAAATTGGATTTTCGGAGCGCACGAATGCGGTAATTGAACCAAAATTGTCTTTGCAATGGTTCGTTGACATGAAAGAATTGGCTACGCCAGCGCTGGAAAATGTAATGAACGGAAATATTAAATTTCACCCGGAAAAGTTTAAAAATACCTACAAGCATTGGATGGAAAACATCAAAGATTGGTGTATTTCGCGTCAATTGTGGTGGGGACACCAAATTCCAGCTTGGTATTTTGGTAGCGGTTCGGAGGATTATGTTGTTGCAAAAACAATTGACGAAGCACTAGAATTGGCAACAGCGAAAGCCGGAAGAGCAATTGCAGCGTCCGAATTGAAGCAAGACGAGGATGTTTTGGATACGTGGTTTTCAAGTTGGTTATGGCCGATATCCGTTTTTAATGGTTTGACGCGACCAGGAAACGAAGAAATAAAGTATTATTATCCGACCAACGATTTGGTTACAGCACCCGAAATTATGTTTTTCTGGGTAGCACGAATGGTTATCGCCGGATACGAATACATGGGCGATTTACCTTTCAAAAATGTTTATTATACCGGAATT
>CAIYXD010000014.1 GCA_903930085.1 uncultured Flavobacteriia bacterium | reverse complement strand
CACAACGACACACTTTCGCTTTTTCTAGGCGGAATTGATGGTAAACTGCACTATTACAAGGATATTGAGTCCAATATCAGTATAGGAAACAGTTTCACCTTGGTATCTGCCAATTTTCTAGATCTTAAAGGTGGCGCCTACAGTTCGTTTTGGGTAAACGACCCAGACAACGATGGATTATTGAATCTATTTGTTGGCCAGGACCTCGGCGGACTTTTCCATTTGGAAGTGGATACAAATAGTAATGCTGACCTATCAGAACTGCAAAAACCAAACGAAATTACGCTTTATCCTAATCCAACGACAGGATTGATTACGGTATTTACAGGCCAAATTGGGACAACGAATTATAAAATAACAGACATTACTGGAAAACAAATTTTAGCAGAACAACTGAATACTGCAACTTTCCAAATCGATATTTCGGAGCAATCCGCAGGAATATATTTGCTAGTAGTAGAGACTGAAAATGGAAATCTTTTCGTTAATCGAATCTTGAAAAAGTAAGAAGTGCTAAAACTAAAGGAAGAAGACAATCTAAAGTTATTCCTTGAATGTGTGTATCGTTTCCAAAAATCTATTGGAATCCGAAAAGCTTCTACTTGGCTCGTTTTTATAAATACCGAACAAAGTTGATCCACTGCCCGACATTGCAGCGTAGATTGCTCCTTCAGCATACAATTTTGCTTTTATTTCCGGTAAAATAGGATGGTTCAAAAAAGCATTAATTTCAAAGGTGTTCTGTAAGTTATTTTTCCAATTTTCAATTGGCGATTCCACGATTTCTTTTACCGATAAGCCTTCCGTTTGAAAAGATATTCCCGAATAAGCTTCTTTTGTACCGATATGAATTCCAGGGTTTACAATTTTGATAAAATATCCCTTCAAACAAAGATTACTTTCGGTTAAGACTTCTCCTCTTCCGCTTGCAAATTGCGCTTCATTTTTAATAAAAAATGGGCAATCGCTTCCAAGTTCTGCCGCAAACGCTTCCAATTGTGGAATTGGAAGCTTCAAATCAAATAGATTATTCAAGCCTTTTAACACGTAAGCAGCATCCGAAGAACCACCACCAAGTCCAGCGCCCATTGGAATTTCCTTCCGTAAATGAATGTAAACAGGTGGAATGGAAAAGTTTCTCTCCAAAATAGAATATGCCTTTACACACAGATTGTTTTCGATAGGACCAGGAATTACCAAACCAGTTTGTTGAAAGGAAAAAGAGGCTGCTGGCAATAATTCCAACACATCTACCAATGGTATAGGTAACATGCAGGTATCGATCTGATGGAAGCCATCTTCCCGCTTAAACAAGACGTTTAAACCAAGATTAATCTTAGCTGGTGGAAATAATATCATACTACAAAAGTAGAAGAACTAAACTATTTTCGTAACTTTCGCACCTCAAAATAATGAATTATGGCAGTTTACTTAGATTTTGAAGAACCACTTAAGGCTCTGGAAGAACAGATCGAACAAACCAAAGAAATTGGTGCGAGTACAGAAATTGATATGTCTGATAAGATAAATGAGCTAAAACACGTGTTGGAAGAAAAGACGAAAGAAATTTTCTCCGGTTTGACACCATGGCAACGTGTTCAATTATCGCGACATCCAGATAGACCATATACGCTTGCTTATATTAATGCGATAACAAACGGAGAATTTCAGGAATTGCATGGCGACCGCAGCGTTAAAGATGATAAAGCAATGATTGGTGGTTTTGGTTCTGTTGATGGCGAAACCGTCATGTTTATTGGCCAACAAAAAGGAATAAATACTAAAATGCGCCAGTTTCGTAATTTTGGGATGCCAAATCCTGAAGGTTACCGCAAAGCATTGCGCTTGATGAAAATGGCAGAAAAATTCAATAAACCAATCGTTACATTTATAGATACTCCAGGAGCTTTTCCAGGATTGGAAGCAGAAGAACGCGGACAAGGTGAAGCAATCGGGCGAAATATCTATGAAATGATGCGCTTGAAAGTTCCTGTTATCTGCATAATAATTGGAGAAGGAGCATCTGGCGGAGCATTAGGAATTGGTGTTGGAGATAAAGTTGTGATGCTGGAAAACACATGGTATTCCGTTATTTCTCCTGAATCTTGTTCGTCCATTTTATGGCGTTCATGGGATTTCAAAGAAAAAGCTGCAGATGCACTTAAATTGACTTCCGTTGACATGAAAAACAATGGTTTGGTAGACGAAGTAATTATGGAGCCTTTAAATGGTGCGCATAGAAACCAAGAAGAAATGTTTGGTATCGTTAAAAATTACATTAAAAATTACATTTCTGAATTGAAAACGATCGATCCGGCGCAACGAATTGAAGATAGAATTGAAAAATTCAATAAAATGGGCGTCTGGAAATAAATTTTAATTTTTTCAACACACGAATCGTGCTTTTGAAGTAACATCTTTTTTGTTTCAAAAGCACGATTTTTTTCGTTTAATAGATTTCTTTAAAACCTATACCGCTGCTATTTACTCGAAAAAAGTATCAAAATAGCGTACGTATTTGAGAAATAATTGAAGTTAAATTCAGGAAAAATCTTTGGAAAAAAGGCAACTCTAATTTCGAGTCATAATAAAAATTATATTTACTCTTTAAATTACTTTAAAAAACACTATTTAATTTACTTTTTAGCTAACTTTGAGCGCTTTTCGTTTTACTATTAATTAGATGCTTTATATGTCAAGAATTTATCTTGTTGCTTTTTCCTTACTTTTTTCCTTTGCACTTCAAGCGCAAGTTTCTAAAATAGTTACAGGAAAACTTATCGACCAAAAAACTAAATATGCCGTTGAAGAAGTTTCGTTAGCCCTTAAAAACACAGCTACGAAAGCAACTTTTGTATCTGAAACGGACGATGACGGAAAATTTGCATTTAAAAATATTCCACTCGGAAATTATGAATTGCATGTCACAGACAAAGACTACAACGACATCGTGCAAAAGGTAGAATTAAATGAAGACCACCTTTCAAACTTCACCTTTGGAACGCCCATTACAGTTGGCTTAAAAGTTTCTTGGTTGTTTAATTGGGGAGATAGAAAAATCAAAACAAAAAGCGGAAAAATTTACGTTCAGGAACACTTCTGGTCGCATCTTTTAGGGAAAATAATCCTTGGAATTTATGGATTGTGTTTATTACTTGTTTTCTTTTATAGCGTTCTACAATTATCATTGGCACTTGCTTATGTAAAAAACAAACGTAAAAAAACAGTTGATCTAAAGCCGGTTTTCGATCCCGAAACAACTCCAAAAGTAACGATTCAACTTCCGATGTATAATGAATTGTATGTTGCGGAGCGTATTATTGAAACGATTTCAAATTTTGATTATCCATCAGATAAACTCCAAATTCAAGTTTTGGACGATTCAACGGATGAAACAAAAGATGTGATTGCTAAAAAAGTTGCAGAAGTTGCGGCGCGAGGTATCAATATTCAACACATTCACCGCGTAGATCGAACCGGTTATAAAGCAGGTGCATTAGATGCCGCAATGGATCGCGTAGAAGGTGATTTTATCGCTATATTCGATGCTGACTTTATTCCAGATCCAGATTTCTTACAAAAAACAATGCCTTATTTCCAAGACGAAAAAATTGGAGTTGTTCAAACCCGTTGGGGACACATTAATAAAGATTACTCCATTTTAACTGAATTGCAGGCCTTTGGATTGAATGGTCACTTTGCAATTGAACAAGGCGGAAGAAATTCAGCCGGACATTTTATCAACTTCAACGGAACAGGTGGGATTTGGAGAAAAAATTGCATTGAAGAAGCTGGTGGTTGGGAACACGATACGTTGACCGAAGATTTAGATTTAAGCTACAGAGCGCAGATAAAAGGATGGAAATTCAAATATCTAGAGGATGTAATTGCACCTGCAGAATTGCCAATCACCATGTCGGCATTAAAAAGCCAACAGCATCGGTGGATGAAAGGTGGCGCAGAATGTTTCGTCAAAATGTGGAAAAAATTATTATTTGCAAAAGGAGTTAAACTAAGCGACCGCGTGCACGGATTATCCCATTTATTCAACTCTTCTGTTTTTGTTTTTATTCTAATAATTTCTATGCTTAGCTTGGTGGTATTGCACATCAAGGATAGTTTTTCAGATTTAAATTACGTACTACAATACATGGGAGTTTTTATTGTTAGTACCATTTTCCTAATGTACTATTATTGGAATGCATACAGAGACAAAACGGCTAACACGTTTGCTTCATTCATTCGTTTTATTGGTCGTTTCGTGCAGTTCCTGGTTGTATCCATGGGATTATCACTGAGCAATACAGTAGCGGTAATTGAAGGCTATTTGGGCATTAAAAGTTCGTTTGTTCGAACACCAAAATTCAATGTTTTGGTGAAAAGCGAATTCAAAGGAAATAAATACGATAAGAAAAGTTTGTCCATCATTAATATTGCAGAAGGAATTTTAATGGTAACGTTCGGCTTTACTGCTATTAATAGAATTGCCTTTGGTGATTTAGGGATGGCTCCATTCCACTTGATGTTAGCATGCGGTTATGGTGTGATCTTTTTCTCAACCTTGAAAGAAAACAGGAATAGCGCTAAGTAAAATTTAAAATAGGTTAAGAGGCAAAGCAGTTAATTTTAATTAGCTGCTTTCTTTTTTTTCTCTGGAACAGGATCGTGGCCATGTCCGCCATACGGATGACAGGAACCAATTCGCTTTAATCCGAGCCATGTCCCCTTGAT
>CAIYXD010000013.1 GCA_903930085.1 uncultured Flavobacteriia bacterium | reverse complement strand
GTATTTGTCGTTAGACCAGTTAAGGTGAATCCTTGCGCAAAGGATTTTGTATTTGCCAACAAAGCAATTGAAATAACAAAAAGAAAGTGTAGTACTATTTTCATAAGATTTTTATTTACAGACTTCTAGTGAGACGAAAATTTTTGTAATCTAGTTGCGTAACGCAAAAAAATCCGCTTTGAGATTTCAAAGCGGATTTAATTTGTTTTCTTTTTTAGCGTCTTTTATGCCACAACATGCTTGTAACTTTCCACACTTGGGCAGGAACAAACTAAATTCCTGTCACCATAAGCGTTGTCTACTCGTCGCACAGGAACCCAATACTTAAAGTCTTTCAAGTATTCCACTGGATACGCCGCTTCTTTTGGAGAATAAGGATAATTCCAATCTCTATTTATGATACAATCTGCTGTATGCGGTGCATTTTTTATCAGATTGTTTTCTTTGTCAGCATGGCCATTTTCTATTTGCGCAATTTCTTTACGAATAGATTTCATGGCAATTATGAAACGATCCAATTCTTCTTTGTCTTCCGACTCCGTTGGCTCAATCATTAACGTTCCAGCAACTGGGAAAGATACCGTTGGCGCGTGGAAACCATAATCGATCAAACGTTTCGCGATATCTGCAACTTCAACATCTGATGTTTTCTTGATCTCGCGGCAATCTAAAATCAACTCGTGCGCAACTGTACCGTTTTTACCCGTGTAAAGAATGTCATAATCTCCTTTTAATTCGGCAGCGATATAGTTTGCATTTAAAATTGCAATTTCAGTGGATTCTCGCAAGCCCACAGCGCCCAGCATTTTAATGTAGCCAAACGAAATTAACAAAATCAGTGCGCTACCATACGGCGCTCCGGAAATAGAATGAATTGCCTGATCTCCGCCAGCTTTAATTAATTTACTTCCTGGTAAGAACGGAGCCAAATGCGCCGCAACACCGATAGGACCCATTCCTGGACCACCACCACCGTGAGGAATTGCAAATGTTTTGTGCAAGTTTAAGTGACAAACATCGGCACCAATATTTCCAGGATTTGTAAGTCCAACTTGTGCGTTCATGTTTGCACCATCCATATATACTTGTCCGCCATTATCATGGATAATAGAAGTTATTTCACGAATTCCTTCTTCGTAAACACCATGCGTTGAAGGATACGTTACCATCAAACCAGCCAAAGAATCCTTGAATTCTGTCGCTACATTGCGCAATTCATCAATATCAATATTTCCGTTTTCATCGCAACCGGTTACAACCACTTCAAAACCTGCCATGACAGCAGAAGCAGGGTTTGTTCCGTGTGCTGAGGAAGGAATTATCATAATTTTTCGTTGGAAATCCTGACGGGATTCGTGGTATGCTTTGATGACCATTAATCCTGCGTATTCTCCTTGTGCACCAGAATTTGGCTGCAAAGACATTGCTGCAAAACCGGTACATTCACATAAATCTTTTTCCAATTCACGGAACATTTCGTGGTAACCTTCCACTTGGTTGAGTGGTGCGAAAGGGTGAATATTTGCAAATTGCGGATTAGTAATGGGCATTAATTCAGATGCCGCATTCAATTTCATAGTGCACGATCCAAGTGGAATCATACTGTGAACCAAAGAAATATCTTTATTTTCCAATCGCTTCAAGTAACGCATCATTTTGGATTCAGAATGATAACTATTGAAGGTTGCATGCGTAAATACCTTGTCCGAACGTAAGAAAGTACCTTCCAAATTCGTGTGCAATTCTGTCGAAACAGAAGGCGTTGATTTTGCTTGAATTTTTGCAAAAATCGAAAGAATAGTTTCTACATCTTTTGTAGTATGTGGCTCCCCAAAACTGATCGTTAATTCATGGTCATTTACGTAATGGAAATTCATTTTATGTTCTTCTGCAACGGATTGAATCGCGGAGGATTGAATTCCTTTAACCCAAACCGTGTCGAAATAATTTTTTGAACCAGTTTCAATTCCCATTGCTTTTAATCCATCTGCTGTTTTTGCAGCTAAGGAGTGAACATGCAAAGCGATTTCTCGCATTCCTGCAGGCCCGTGGTAAACTGCATACATACTTGCCATCACAGCTAAAAGCGCTTGAGCAGTGCAAATATTAGATGTTGCTTTGTCGCGTTTGATATGTTGTTCCCGCGTTTGAAGCGCCATTCTAAGCGCCATATTATCATCCATATCTTTCGATACGCCAATTAAACGTCCAGGAATATTTCGTTTGTATTCGTCTCTCACTGCAAAAAACGCAGCGTGAGGCCCACCAGCTCCCATTGGCACTCCAAATCGTTGGGAAGAACCAAGAACGCAATCTGCGCCTAAGGAACCTGGAGAATTTAAAAGTACCAAGGAAAGAATATCCGCTGCTACTGCTACTTGAATTTGTTGTGCTTTTGCTTTTGAAATAAAACCTTTAACATCTATAATTGTTCCAGTTGCGTCTGGATATTGCACTAGTGCTCCGAAGAAAGTAGCATCCAATTCAAACGTTTCTGGGTTACCAACAACTAATTCAATTCCTAGATTTTTAGCCCGGCCTTCTACAACATCTATCGTTTGTAAAAAAGCAGTTTCTGCGATGAAGAATTTGTTTTTCCCTTCTTTTACATCGTTTCGGGAACGCGAATTCCAGAACATAATCATTGCTTCCGCTGCCGAAGTTGCTTCATCCAATAAAGATGCATTTGCGATTTCCATTCCTGTCAATTCCAAAACCATCGTCTGGAAATTTAACAATGCTTCCAATCGTCCTTGAGAAATCTCAGCTTGGTAAGGCGTGTAAGCGGTATACCATCCTGGATTTTCCAATACATTTCTGAGAATTACAGAAGGAACAATTGTTTCGTTGTATCCCAATCCAATAAACGATTTGAATACTTTATTTTTGTTTCCAATTTCTGTGACATAGCATAAATATTCCTGTTCGCTCATTGCCTCAGAAATATCTAATTCTCTATTCAGTCGAATGTGTGCAGGAATAGTTTTATCGATTAATTCAGTTACGGAATGGCTACCGATTTTTTCCAACATTTGCGCTTTTTCAGCTTCGCTTGGTCCAATGTGTCTTTTTGAGAAAATGCTCATCCTTAAAGTTTATTTTTGAGGTTACAAATATACATCGAATCGACGTATTTAAGAGAATAACAACTGAAAAATAAAACAGTTTAAATTGCTTTACTATTTCTTTTGTTTTCTACGATGTAATCTTTTAGTAAACAGCTAAAGAGCAGTTTGTGAAAGGCATATAAATTCCATGCAATAAAAATCAAACAGTTGGGTTCGTGCCTTAGAGATTCCGGCGTTTTAGTCTTTGGTAACGTCGTGAATAATCCATTTTCATGCCGCCTTTTCTTCCAATATATTTTGGTCTATCAAAGCCATCCCCATTGAAGTAATAAGGTAAAGCAAGACCTAAACATATTTCATGCGACATTCCTTTTACGCGGGCAAGACTTCCAAAATCATGGTTAAATGCGTAACCAACCCGAACATTTTTAGCAAACATATAATCCATTCCAAGTATAAGGGAATTTTCTGTTCGATAGCCCAAACTAAATCCTAAATTGTTGCTTATTCCACGGAGCACCAAATCTCCTTGAATTGGAGCGTTCCACGTTGCTTTTAACTGAACATTTGGATTGAATATAAAGTTGTCTGAAACTTCAATAAAATAGCCGGAGATAACATTATAGTGCCACCGTTCAATATTTCTCGTGTCGGAAATTTTAGTGGATGAATTTTGAAATAATTGTGGAATACTAAATCCAGCATAGAAATTGGAAGAACGGTAGTACATGCCAAATGATCCGTTCACGCGAAATTTGGAATAACTTTGAGCAAATGCAGGATCATTCGCCTCAATTATAGTTGCAGAACCAAGATCTGAAGAATAATTATCTCCGCCAATTCCGAGCCCGAAAGCAAGGTATTTACGTTTATCAAATATCAAACGGTAAGAATACTGAGCAGTAAAAGAGTTGGTTTGCGTTAATCCAATTTTATCACTATAAAAATTGATGCCAACAGCCATTTCTTCCATTAATTCATAGGCTGCGTTGAATCCAAATGTGGATGGCGCACCATCTATTCCAGCCCATTGATTTCGATAGATTAAATCTGCCGAATAGGAAGCGTCTGTAGCCAAAGCAGCTGGATTATATAAGGATTTCGCTAAATTAAATTGCGAAAATCTGTAGGTGTTTTGAGCAAACGAACTTGCACAAATCACGGTAAAAAGCAATGCTATTATTGTTCTCATAACTAACGTTTAATAGTTGTAAAGCCATCAAAATGGATGGATTCAATATCAATAGTATAAAAATAGGTCCCTTCTGGAAGTTGTCCATTTCCAACACAAAATTCCGTTTGACAAGAGCCATCCCAGTCATTTTGATACGATTCACTTTTAAAAACTTTGTCTCCCCATCGGTTAAATATTACCACATTGGCGTTTAAACCAATTATTTCAGGGATTTCAAACGTATCGTTTTGTAAATCTCCATTCGGTGAAAAACCTGTTGGAATGGTTAAATTAAGTACAATAACCAAGACAGAATCCATACGAAAACAACCATTAGGGTGACTAGAATTTACAAAGTAAAGTGTTGTTTCTGTACCTGAAAAAATTGGATTTTGTTGTGCATTGAAATTTAAATTAACATCTGGCGTCCAGATATAAGAAACATATCCGTCCGGTCCAATTAAGCGTACCCGATCTCCGGAAGCAATTAAAAAAGTATCTGTAACGTTCGATGCAGGCATCGTTAGAACGACAATTTCCTGCTCAAAAGTTTGTGAACAGATACCTTGCGAAATGGTAACACTATAGTTTGTATTGTAATTCGGGGAAACAGAAATGATAGAATCCGTTTCTTCCGTAGACCATACATAATTATCTCCGCCAGTTGCTTGTAAAGTAGCAAAAGTTCCATTACATACAGTTGTATCGCCTAAGATTAGTAATTCAAAATAGGCTTGGTCAATTGCGATAGAGGTTGTTCCAATGCATCCATTTATATCTTGCACCAATACAGAATATGTTCCAGCTTCATTTACTTGAATCGTAGCGGAATTGAATCCTGCAGACCACGTATAATTGGAGTATGCTTGCGTCAAGCTCAGATTCGTGCCTGGTGTTCCTGGACAAAGCAAGTCTCCCTCGGAAGAAACAATTGCGGGTGTTGGATTTGTAAAAACAGTTACAGTTATCGTATCGGAGGATATGCAGCCAAGTGCATCTGCTGCAATAACTATATATTCTCCTGAAACCGTTGGATTCAGTGCCAATGTAGATCCAGTTTCCGGACCAGTCCAAACATACGAAACAAAACCTTCATTTGCATTGATTGTGATAAACTCGCCTGCGCAGAACGAAATAGAATCGCCTTGCTGAATGACAACGTCTGTTGGACATATAAGATTGCGCTCTGCAGAAAATGCTACTTTGGGAAGAAATAGCAGCATTAAGAGAGAATAAATCAATAAGTAGTAGCTTTTCATAATTTCATAATTGAGTTAATCTACGTAGCTAAGTTTTAACATATTGGAACTACCAAGTTCTTCCAATGGAATTGAAGCAATATTAATAACTAAATCGCCAATAACAAGCAAGCCCATCGTTTTTAGTAAAAATTTAATATCGGCAATCGTATGGTCTGTGCTTATTTGCTTGTCATAATAGAAAGCTTTTACGCCCCAAATTAAATTTAGTTGCGTTAGAATTTGCTTATTGCTGGTGAAGACATAAATTGGTGCTTTAGGTCTTTGCGAAGCAATTTTATAGGCAGTGTAACCAGAAAACGACATGGTAATAATTGCATCTGCCTCTACACGCTGCGATAATCTGCAGGCATTGAAGCAAATTGAATCGGAAATAAAACGTTCCCGATTTTTATCAGGAAGTTCTTCTTTATTGTAAATCCCTTCAAATTTTTCCATCTCCAAAACAATATTAGACATGGTTCTGATCACTTCAATAGGAAATTTCCCAACAGAGGTTTCACCGGATAACATCACGGCATCCGCACCATCTAATACCGCATTTGCAACATCGTTTACTTCCGCCCGTGTTGGAGATATACTGTTAATCATGCTTTCCATCATTTGCGTTGCAACAATAATTGGCTTCGCATGAACGATACATTTTTTGATTAGCATTTTTTGGATAATCGGAACGTTTTGATAAGGGATTTCAACACCTAAATCTCCCCGTGCAACCATTAATCCATCACTTTCTTGAATAATAGCGTCGATATCTTCTATTGCTTCCGGTTTTTCTATTTTTGCAATAACTTTTGCCTTACATTTTCTGTTTGAAATAATGTGTTTCAATTCAATGATATCTCGCGCTGATCGCACAAACGAAAGTCCAATCCAATCCACATTTTGATCTAATGCAAATTGAAGGTCTTCCAAGTCTTTTTCTGTCAGGGAAGGCATGGAAATTTTCGTGTTTGGAAAATTCACGCCTTTTTTGGAAGATAAGATACCACCGTGAATAACTCGCGCAGTAATTTCTTTTTTGCCATCTGTTTTTAGTACTTCCAGTGCCAGTTTTCCGTCGTCCAAAAGAATACGCTCTCCCGGTTGAACATCTTCAGGGAGTAGGGCGTAATTAATGGAAAATTTTGAAGCAGTTCCTAAAACTTTTTCCGTTACAATAAGCACTTCAGAACCATTAACCAAATCCACGCCATTGTTCTCCATTTCATTCGTGCGGATTTTAGGACCTTGTAAATCAGCTAAAATAGCAACGTTTAAGCCTGTTTCCTCGTTTAATTCCCGAATAGTTTTTATTACACCGCTATGGTCTTCATATGAACCATGACTAAAATTCAGACGGCAAACATTCAATCCGGCAAGAAACATTTCGCGTAAAACAGCCTTGTCACTTGACGCGGGCCCTAATGTTGCTACTATTTTTGTTTTTTTCATTTTAACTTTCTTTTAATTTAGCATACCAATCGTTTTCAGTTGTAACGTCTTGCTAACCAAATACAATATTTTGTGTGGAATCAATCTCTTCCGGGTTAAAAATATATCCGCCTAAAACACTTGGGATTTCCCGAAGCTGTTCCACTATTTCGGCCGGTTTTAAAAAATGATTTTCATATAAAAATAGGAAGAAATCAATTGCCGGTTTCTCGGGTATCAAATATTTTCCTAGGTGTTTATTTTTAATCAGATAATATTCAATCAGATTTTCACCGTCTTTGTAAGCATATAGCGAATGATTGGATAGTTTTAATCCCTTTTTGCTAACGGCAATATAATCCTCTTCGCATTTCGATAGCTGAATCTCAAATTTCTCATTTAATCCCCAAGCCAATCTGTAATCATTGTGGTGTGAGCAAATGCCAATCATATCAAAATCGTATTCTTGTTCGAAGGCTAAAATATGTTTTTTTATTTTGGACATTTATTGCTTTGATAATAGCAAAAGTAGTAATATAAACGAATTGAAAAACGGATTGGTTATTTGATATTTTTAGCTTAACCGTTTCTTGTTTTCTTAGGAAAAAGAAAGATCATTTTTATTGATATCGGGTTTTATTGCATTTTACGATTAACAAAAAAATAACAAAAATAAATAGCTTAAGATAATGAAATACAATACATTAAGTTTTTGGCACGCTGTTTGAATTTCTGTTAAAACAAACATATAAATCTAAAAGTTATGATCGCAAAGAAAAACTCGAGGTACGACCTCGAACGCAAAAGAATTGTCCTATTTCAAATCGGATTATTCGTTACTGGTTCTTTTACTTTGGCCGCATTTACTTACAGAACGCCAGTTGAGACAGAGAAAAGAAAGCAGGAAGTAGCATTTCAACAGGTGGTGATTTTGGAAGATGAGTTGCGAGAAATCCCAAAAAAATCGGAGCCAATTGTGAAAGAATTACCACAATCTTCGGCTTCTAGTTTGCCAACAGTTGCGGCGCAACCAACATTTTCACAATTCATAAATCCAATATCAAGTACTTCTATAGTTCCTACAACAGGCGTTATAATTGGCACTGGTGATTTGTTACTTGGAAATGAAACGGATTTAGGCGGAAAGGTGGAAGTGGATATTGAAATAATTGACATTCCGACAAAAGATGCTGCATTTATTGGTGGTTACAGTGCTATGAATGCATTTATTTTGAATAATTTATCTTTTCCGCAGGATGCAATAGATATGAATTTACAAGGTAAAGTTTACGTTTCTTTTGTTGTGGAAAAGGATGGTTCGGTTTCAAACGTTATCGTTGAACGAGGAGTAGGTACGTCCTTGGATCGTGAAGCTGCAAGATTAGTTCGTTCTTTTCCGGCATGGATTCCCGGAGAAATGCCAAAAGGAAAAGTGCGCACCCGCGTGCGTTTACCAATTAATTTTACGATTGAATAGTTTAGTTAACAGCAAAGAAGAGCGATTGTGGAAATGCAATCGCTTTTTTATTTATACCATTTTGGAAGGATCTACCCATTTGTCAAACTCCACCGCAGATACATATTTCAGGTGAATCGCCGCTGCTTTCAACGTAACTTCATTCTGAAAAGCAAATTTTGCAATTTCTGCTGCTTTTGCATAACCTATTTTGCTATTTAAAGCCGTTACAAGCATCAAGGAATTCTCGAGGTGTTTTTTAATTACCGCTTCATTCGCTTTTATTCCTTTTACACAGTTTAATGTAAACGAAAGACACGCATCGCCTAATAATAGCGCAGATTGGAGAACATTTGCGGCAATTACCGGCTTGAAAACGTTCAACTCAAAATGCCCGTTGGATCCAGCAATAGAAACCGTTACATCGTTTCCCATTACTTGGGCACAAACCATTGTTAAAGCTTCCGGCTGAGTTGGATTCACCTTTCCCGGCATGATGGAGGAACCTGGTTCGTTGTCCGGAATCAGTAATTCGCCAATTCCACTTCTTGGTCCGGAGGAAAGCATGCGAATATCATTTCCTATTTTCATGAGAGAAACAGCAGTTCGTTTGAGTGCGGATGACATTTCCACCATCGCATCATTAGAAGCAAGGGCTTCAAATTTGTTGTTTGCCGTAACAAATGGAAAGTGGGTCAAAGCTGCAATTTTTTCTGCCACCAATTCCGCATATCCTTTTGGTGCATTTAATCCTGTTCCAACGGCCGTTCCGCCCAATGCGAGTTCTGAAATCCCACCCAATGCAGTTTTTAGTGCACGCATGGCATTTTCTATTTGCGCAGCATAACCACTGAATTCTTGTCCAAGCGTTAAAGGTGTTGCGTCCATAAAATGGGTGCGTCCAGTTTTCACAATGTGTTTAAACTGTTCCACTTTTTCTGCTAAACTGGCGCGCAAGATCTCGAGTTTGACCAAGGTGTGATTGGCGACAAGGGAATACGTTGCAATGTGCATCGCCGTTGGAAATGTATCGTTGGAAGATTGCGACATATTAACATCGTCGTTTGGATGCAGTATTTTTTCCAAATCCAACAATTTCCCACCTTGCAAAACGTGTCCACGATTGGCAATAACTTCATTTACATTCATGTTGGACTGTGTTCCAGATCCCGTTTGCCAAATAACCAAAGGAAATTCGCCATCGTGTTGTCCGGTTAATATCTCGTCGCAAACAGCTGAAATCAGAGCGCATTTCTCTGCAGATAAAACCCCAAGTGCCAAATTTGTCTGGGCAGCGGCTTTTTTAACGATTGCAAATGCATGGATTATTTCCAGTGGCATAGAAGCGGCAGGACCAATCTTGAAATTGTTGCGCGATCGCTCGGTTTGTGCTCCCCAATAGCGGTGCGCAGGAACTTCCACTTCACCCATAGTATCTTTTTCTATTCTGATTTCCATTTTTTGCTTGCGTGTTTGAATAATTTTGTATTTTTACCACCGTATTCAGACTCTTAATATAGTAAAAGATGAGCATTTTTGGTATAGTTTTATTTCTTTTAATAGGTGGTATGGCATTTTGGATGCTAGTTTTCTTAATGGGTTTCATCCTTCCTTACTGGATTACATTGGGTGTTTTCGAGCAAATGCGTCCGAAACGAATTTTTGAAGAAGAAGAAAAAGAGCATTAATTCGCTCTGCGACATAGATTTTTTAGAAACGCCTTCCGAAACGAAGGCGTTTTTTTATTTCCCTGCTTGAGGCGGGACAAAAGAAGGTGATTTGTTAAATCAAATTTCCAGGACAATTATCACCTGAACAAATACCGAAGAAATTTTAAAAGGAAATTCTGTTTTTTTTCTGGTTTCAGTGCTATTTTTCCACCTCCCTCAATCCCTCCTCGAGGAGGGAAGCGCGTTATTTCAGAATAGTTGCCAGGATTGTTTCTAAACAGATTTTTTTAATCCAGGAAATTTCTTTCACATGTAAGTCTATGAATTAGTCATGTTGGTAGCATTTCCCACTAGCATCTTTTGTCATTCGTTTACACTGCAATCCTTTTTTTGTAATTCCCGCGCATTGAATGGCTGCAGTTGCGGATGAATTGCCATTGGAAACAACGGAGGATCTTCTGCTGCTCCACGTCCAGCACGAACCGCAAAATGATGCTTCAAGTTTCTGTTCCAAACCATCCTCCAAGCCAGGAAAAAAATCGATTCCTGTAAAGCGTTCCACACTATCGATAGAAACGGCGTATTCCATTAATTGTCCCTTGGATCCTTCATTTTTTAAAATAAATCCAATGGCTTTCTTCGGCGTAGATTCTGTATCCAAAAGCACTTTGTAATAGTAATTTGGCACAGCAACTTGATTGGCGCCAATTACAGAAAGATTTCCTTTTAAAACCGGACCAGTTACAACATACACAGCTTGATAATCCATCGCCCAAGTGCGCACTTGTTCTTCGAGTTTCTTCCAGATTCCGCGGTTGAAGCTTGGGTTTTGCGGACTCATATTACTGTAATAAAAAGATTCTGCCATCGTTGTGGATGACCAACCCATATCGGCAGCTGGTGCTAAATGTCCGCGGTCGTAGCCAGAGCGTTTGTAATCATAATCCGTTGCAGATCCGGTTTTCACTTGTTGGTCTTCTAAAAATCGATCCGTTCGGTTGAAGCGTTTAACGGTTTCTTCGCTCGTTAAGTGGTACGCAACCCACGAAGCTTGTTCGTATTTTTCCGCATATAAAAAAGTGTAGCCGGTATGAAAAATTGGCGTTTCATATTTTGATACTGCAGGCATTTCTAAAAGAGCAGGCATTTCCACTGCTTTTTCAAGAACAACCAATTCCGAAGTATCATCCGTTACTATTGCGATGGCCTCTTCTTTTTGCGGAATATTTCTTTCTATTTTATTGCTAGCGGGTTTGGTGCGCATAAATAGAAAAATCAGCACCGCAAATATTAAAAGTGTAAGAAGAATTAAATGGGATTTTTTCATAGGATTAAAAGAAGCGGAAAAGTAAGGATTTTTTTAAAATGGCGCACAATTTTAGTTCGTATAATCATCCGCAAAATCTATCATGCCCATACCTTCGAGCCCTCCGAGCAATTCTTGCAAATATCAATTTGATTGCGCCCTGTTAAAACTGCCTGCCGGAAATCCCTGTATTTTTTGGCGTTCCAAATTGTTTTGAAATCGGTATTTTCCAGCGAACCCAAAACGTGCTGCGCATCCTTGTCAAAACAACAGGGAACAACTTTTCCATCCCAGGTCAATACGCTGCCCGACCACATGCGCCAGCAATGGTTTCCAGTTTTGTACTTCAATTTGTAGGTTCCGTCGGATTGCAATTTGTAGCGGGAATAATTTTCGTTTTCGGGCATCAACGCATTCCCATTTTTATAATCGTATAGTTGCGCAGTTTTAATGCGCACTTCGTCAATTCCCATTTCTTTTCCCAACGTGAAAACAGCAGGAATTTCATGCTCATTCGGTTGAACAGCTAAAAACTGGAAGATGAGGTGTGGCGTAGCGGATTTCTTTTCTTTTTTTGCTGCAATGAGCAATTTCGTCGCTGCAATAACCTTT
>CAIYXD010000012.1 GCA_903930085.1 uncultured Flavobacteriia bacterium | reverse complement strand
ATATACTATTACCCTAATTGCATCAAATGGAATATGCTACGACACTTGGACTACGCAAGTAGAAGTTTTACCGACAATGGTTGTAACGCCTCCAAATGTTTTCACGCCAAACAATGACAATTCAAACGAACTTTATTTCGTAGATGTGAAATATGGGGAAAAATTCCAAGCGATTATTATGAATCGATGGGGAGAAGTTGTGCATGAATTGGATGCAATCAATCAAGGATGGGATGGGAAATATAATGGTAAGGAATTAACGGATGGTGTTTATTTTATTCATTATACTGCAACCGATTTTAATTTGAATGAAAATACTGGCCAAACCTATTTCCATTTAATTCGATAAGAAAATCCCTATTTTTTTTCCGGATGGATTATCATTCCGTCGCCCATTTGGATGATACGGTCGGTTTTATTGGCAAAATCTTCGTCGTGCGTAACAACGAGCAAAGACAATTTCTCTTCAACGGATAATTCTTTAAAAATCGAGAAAACGATATCTGCATTTTTACTGTCCAAATTACCGGTTGGTTCATCACCCATAATTATAGAAGGATTATTAATTAACGCGCGCGCGATTGCTACACGTTGCTTTTGTCCACCAGAGATTCTACTGGATAATTTCATCGCTTGGTCACCGATTCCAAGCAGTTTTAATTTTTCCATCGCATTGGATTCTATTTCTTCCAGAGATTTCACCCCCCTTTTCTTAGCTGGGAGCATTACGTTTTCAAGAACGGTAAATTCGGACAATAAATAGTGAAATTGAAACACAAAACCAATTTTCTCATTTCGAATCCTAGCCAATTCATTGGATGAAAGACCGGTGATTAATTTTCCATCCAGAAACAATTCGCCGGAATATTCGGTATCCATGGTGGAAAGAATATACAACAGTGTAGATTTTCCACAACCCGATTTACCCATAATAGAGACGAATTCACCGCGTTGTATTTCAAATGAAATATCCTTTAAAACCTGGACTTCAACCGGTTCCAAAAAAGACTTTGAAATAGTGTTTGTTTTTAAAATTGGATCCATTGTTATTGCCCTCTAATTATATCTACTGGATCGATTTTTTCTGCTTTTCGCGAAGGAAAATAACCTGCAAAAAATGTCGAAATCAGCGCAAAAACCATTCCTATAACATAGTATTTTAACTCGTAATCGATTGGGTAGGTTTTGATTGTTGGCAAGGCTTCTGTTTCGAAAGGAGTACGATCAATAATTGCTGTTACGCCATATCCCAACAACAAACCTAAAAACCCGCCAAAAAGCCCAATAATCAAGGCCTGACTGATAAAGATCCATTTAACATCTTGACCTGAAAATCCGGTAGCTTTTAGAATCGCAATATCGTTCATTTTCTCATAAATGAGCATATTCAAGATATTATAAATGCCAAATCCTGCCACAATTAGCAAGGTAATGGAAACAGCATACGAAATTAATGTTCGAATGGAAGATCCCGTTTCAAATTGCGCATTTGCCGATTGAATATCCGTTGCCGTAATTTGAAACATTTCACGCATTTCTTTTGCCAAAGCGGGTGCTTTTTCCATATCAAACAGCTTGATATTAATATCCGTTATATAATTATCTTTTTGTCCCATAAGCCGTTGCGCCATTTTTAGGGTGACATAACTTTGTACATTGTCAATTTCAGACATCCCACTTTGATACAAA
Source organism: uncultured Flavobacteriia bacterium (assembly GCA_903930085.1). GTDB lineage: Bacteria > Bacteroidota > Bacteroidia > Flavobacteriales_D > Crocinitomicaceae > M0103. The sequence continues at coordinate 482 of CAIYXD010000012.1, read as the reverse complement.
CCAACAATTTTCATTGGTAAAACATCTCCTTTGGACGAAGCAATCTGCACGACATCTCCCATCTTCAATGCAAGTTTCTTTGCAACTCCAGCGCCTAATAAAATACCGTTTTCGCTTTGGTCAAGCTCCTCCAAAGATCCTTCTACAATGTATTGATCCAGATTGTACAAAACACCTTCCCGTAATACGTCAATTCCTGTCAAAACGCCATTCAATTGGGAAGAACCGCCCAAATAAAAGGCTTGCGCTTTCACCTGCGCCGTTGCGCCTCTAACATACGGCTGTTTGTTCAAGAAATCAAGCAATGGAAGGGCATTGTGAATTCTTTCCTGGCTATTTTTTGGCTTTACAGAACGAATGATTTTCTCACGACCTTTGTATCCTGCATACAAATCCAGTGGCTGTTTTGCGGAAGGTTCCATTTCATTGTATAAATGGATGTGCGGTGTTCGATTGAGAATCAAACCGTCCAACAAACCATT
>CAIYXD010000011.1 GCA_903930085.1 uncultured Flavobacteriia bacterium | reverse complement strand
CGCTGGGGTTGTTGGTGGTGTTCGGATTTCTTCTAGATACAAACGAACAATTGAAGACAACAAAAGCATTCAAAAAGGAACGTATGCGTTAAGTTCGTTTAAGTTGGATGCCGCGATGCGAATGGGATATGGAAATTGGGGCGCATTTGCTACCTATTCTTTATTGCCTTTATTTGAAACATCCAAAACGACAGAAGTATTCCCATTAACCTTTGGTTTGTCGATGAATTTCTAGATTGTCTTTTTTTTTAAGGAGTCGAATAGCAGTATTCGGCTTTTTTTATGCGCTTTCGTTTGAGAGCGTTTATAAAATCAACTCTATTGTCGTTTACGAAGCTATTTAGTCGAATGGTATAGTGTGGGATATAAATTCCAAGTAAAACACACAAAACACCCTTAAAACACGAATTTTTAGACATAAAAAAAGGGTTGATGCACGCACCAACCCTTCTTAAAAAGTGTAAGCTTATTTTTTCACAACGTTGAATTGAGAAGTTTGACCATTTTCAAGTGTTACGTTGAAAATGTAAACTCCAGACTCTAGCGCTGCAATATTTACTTCTGTTTTTCCATTAACCAAAGAAACAGCAGATTCTAAAGCGATTTTACCAGTAACATCAGTTACTTTCAATTTAGCCGAACCTTCAGCATCCATAGAAACCGTTACAACTTCCGTTGCTGGGTTTGGATACGCCATTCCTTCAATTTTAGCTACTTCATCAAGTGTCAATTCATCCGCGCTAAATACACGTAAACCCATAGACGAAATTGCATCCGATCCAAAACCTACAGCGAAGTATGTTCCGTCGCTTTCATTTGGTGTCATTGGTTGCAAGTAGTACGATTCGTTCATCAAGTAATTTGTTTTCGTGTCGTGACCTAAATAAACATTTAAGTTAACCGTTTGAACACAAGCAAGGTATCTTTGGTTGTCTTCTAATATTACTTGCGTATTGAATTCTCCGTAAACGGTTTCTCCTTGCAAATCACTTGGGTAGAAATAGTATCCAAACGTTACTGCATTAAGTGCTGTAAAAGCAAGGGTAGTAGAATTTAAGTCTTCAAATACATCCTCCCATTTGTATAGGTTCAATGTCATTTCTTCTCCGGTTAATTCAACGCCCGACGCTGAAGCAGTAGAAGCAGAGAAATAAATTCCTGAAACACCAATTCTACTTGCGTTAGGGTCTTTTATTACCATACACGTGCTGAATGTTGCATTGTTTGTAGATGGACGGTAACCATTGTCTGTCATGGGCAATCCAGTTACTGTATCTATCATCGCGTATGTGAAAATAGTATCGTTTACAACAAAATCAGAAGAAACAGTATTGTCAGCATCGTAATCATCTCCAATGCCTAAATCTAGCGAATACGTCAAAGTATAACGTCCTAGTGTGTAACTTGCCAAAGAGAAATCCGGGAAGCTGTTCGCTCCTCCAGGGAAAAACTCTGCACTATCTCCAGAAACAATTGCAATTGGACCTACCGTATTTGAATAAACAGTTGCGCCAGTTGGATCTGTTACCGTTGCTGTTACCGTTGCATTTGGTTGGTCATCAATTCCATAATTGAATACACGTGTACCCACTGCAAAATTGAATTCAGAACCGTTTGCAGCAAGTTGTGCAACAACACCAGATGATTTAGAAATTAAAGAAGTTCCTTTTGTTAAACCACCATCGTTGTTATACAATCCCGTTTTGTTACCAAGAAATACAACGACAGGACCATTTGCCATTTGTGTAATCATAAGCGCACCTGTTGCGTCCGATACAAATGCGACAGGAATTGTAACATTTGCGCCATCTACTCCACCGCCCATTGCGATAACGCCTGGTTCGCGGTTAACGATAATTACACCTACAGCGCCTGCAT
>CAIYXD010000010.1 GCA_903930085.1 uncultured Flavobacteriia bacterium | reverse complement strand
GTAACCGTTTTTTTAATCTCTCTGCGTTGTTTGAGTAGAACCGGTAAATGTCTGAAAGTTTCTAAATGCGCTTTTATAATACTTCCCACATGCGACCATTCGCCACGAATAAAAAAGCGAAAGCCAGCTACACCATCCAAAATGAGACGGTAAAATAATTTTGGAAAAAGCAATCCGTCATAATTTTTTACGATTAAATACAAACTGTTCCGAAAATTTAAAAAAGATTTCTTCGCAGATAAGTAGGGCAGCGTTCCGCCACCAACATGGTAAATTTTCGATTCTGGTATAACTAGAAACTTGAATCCTTGCTTTTTTAGGCGCCAACAAAGGTCGATTTCCTCCATGTGAGCGAAAAATGCCTCATCAAAACCCCCAACTTTATGAAACAAATCAGCACGGATGAGTAAAGCTGCTCCAGTTGCCCAAAACACTTCTGTTATTCCGTCGTATTGTCCTTCGTCTTTTTCAAACTTATCAAAAATCCTTCCCCTGCAAAAAGGAAAAAAGTTATGATCTAAAAAGCCGCCTGAAGCTCCTGCGTGTTCAAAAAATGATTTATTGTGAAACGAAAGAACTTTCGGCTGACAACCAGCTACCGATGGATCTTTCATTGCTTCCATCAAAGGTTCAATCCAATCTTTTGTTACTTCAATATCACTATTTAAAAGTAAATAATTGCTTGCATCTACTTGTTTCAGCGCATCGTTATATCCTTTTGCAAATCCGCCATTTTCTAAATTGATCAGTATTTGAACGGATGGGTAATTTTCTCTGACGAAAGCTACAGAATCGTCCGTTGAAGCATTGTCGGCTAAAATTATAGTCGCAGGAGCTGAAAATGCGCATACCGAAGGTAAAAATTGTTCTAAAAACTTTTTACCATTCCAATTTAAAATTACTATTGCTAAGGAATCCACGTAAGCTTATTGATTATAACCACAATATTAGGAATTAATACTGACGAAACAAATCATTGCTATTTCCACCGAAATGGTTTTCATTGTGGTAGTTTGGATCGTCAACATTTCCTTTGTTCGTATTTCTTTTTGCTAGAGTCTGTGGCCACCCTGGGTTCTTTAGTTCTCCTACCATGTCGGAATGCAACAATCGATAGCCATTATTTACCAAATCTGGATTATAGAAAATAAATCGTTTGTTACTAAAAATTCCAATTTTGTTGTATTGCCAAATTTCATAAGGGTATTCAGACGGAGAAGTTTCTTTTACGACAATTGTCGTTGGAGCGCCATATTGCAGGTAAACTCTTCCGCGATCGGTTTCAAATCCTTCTTGAAAGTTATTGGAATATAATTTCTCCACGAGTTGCACCTGCATTTTATATTTTAGCCACGCATCATTGGTTTTACTTGGAGCAGTTTTCAGCCAGAAAGCCTGAATATGTCGGCGCTGTTTCTCTGTATCTTTTGTTTTGATCGTTTGGATGATATTTTTAATTTCTGCCGGTTTTGAAATTGGAATTAAGCTTTCTAGAAAAAATAAAACACTATCCTCGGAAATGGAAGTCTGAAAATAAGGGTCTAAAACGAGATTTTCTGCATCCCAGCTAATTTCGGTATCATTGCTTCGTTCAAAAACATAGGATTGGGTGGTGAGATCCATCATACTTCTGGACAATAGTGTATAATTCAAGGTGTAGGTACCAGTTGGTAATTTTCCGATGTCAACGTTCCGTATAATCGGTAAAACTTCCGAAGTGGCATGCCTAGAAAAAACAGTGAAATCTTCTAATTCAGCGCCAGTTTCTGTGTTCACAATAAATTGTTTTAGTCCGCAAACGGAATCCGGCAGTTGATTGGTGTTGTAAAGTTCAAAATAAACAGGAATGGAAGAGAGAACGGAAGGGTAAAATGTAGATAAACGAGGAATCATATTGTACCCGGATTTGAAAAAGGTTGAACTTTCATCGCCTTTGTATGCATATTCCAGTGTTTCGATATCCGAGGAAGAAATAGCATCTTGTAATTCTTCAATACTGATGGTTTGACTTGCTTTTATCGGTGCTTTTTCGCTTGCTAGATCCAATAATTCAATCGTGAGTGTATAATTTCCTGGCGCCAATGCAAAACGCTTTACTTCGTAAAAATCCTCCACAATACTATCTTTCATAACTGGAGAAAGTAATCTGTATGCATCTTGTGCAACAAGATTTTGATCCTTTAAAATCTGAATAGAAACGGCAATCTCAGCCTGTAACCCGCCATCAGCGCCTTTATATTGGACAGAGGAACCAACAAATTGAAAATAAATTTCCAGGTAATTTCCAGTTCCAGGAGCAAAAAACTGCTTGTTATCCATATAAGCTCTAAGCGATTGGTTTTGACCAAATAAAAAGGTATTAACCAACAAGGTAGCAGCGAGAATTAACTTTTTTGAGGCACGCATATTTATTTGTGTGAGTGAAAGAGTTTTTATCAAAAAGTAAAGTTAATAAAATGAATTCGTTCCTTTTAAAAAATATCTATTTATTGTTTAAACAGTAGTTTTTAGTGTTTAATCTACTGCTAATCCACTGTTAATATGCTGTTAATCTACTGTGCTTAAATATCCTATAGGTAAGGAAAGAAAAAAAAATACTTTTTTTAAACATTTTCTATTGTCAGTATTTAAAGTATTACTACTTTTGCCCCGGAGAATTGGCAGAGTGGTCGATTGCGGCAGTCTTGAAAACTGTTGTACCGCAAGGTACCGTAGGTTCGAATCCTACATTCTCCGCTCAAAAATTAGAACCCGTATCAAGTTTCTTGAAACGGGTTTTTTTTATGACCTTTTACACCAATCTTGTTGTTTTAATTTCCAGATTAAAGATTTCTTAATACCTTCGTTTTAATGTCACACAAACTTGCCTATTTATGCGGTTCAGAATCTTGGGGAGGCCTGGAGATGAACCAACTCAGGAATGCAAAATGGATGCAAGAACGCGGGCATTCTGTTGTAATTTATTGCCAGCAAAATTCACCAATCTTTGAGGCTGCAACGGATTTTTCTATCCCTGTTGTGGCCATTGAAAAACATAAAAGGTGGTACGATTTTAAAGCTGGAAAAAAGCTTGCGAAGCTATTGGATTCCAATGCCGTTTCCCACTTAATTGTGCGTGACCCGCGCGACATGAGCATTTCCGTAATTGCAAAACGAAACGCCAAATTTAAAATCCACCTTTCCTATTTTATGGAAATGCAGTTGGGCGTAAATAAGAGAAGTTTTCTCCATACGATTCGTTTTTCCTACATCGATCTTTGGTCTTGTCCATTGTATTGGTTGGCAAAACAAGTGGAAACAAAAACCTTTTTTAACAAGCAAAAAATACGTGTAATTACCTCGGGTTTGGATTTGAACACCTTGGAAAAACAAACTTCAGATAAATTAATTGCACGAAAAAAATTGAACTTACCGGAGAATCTGCTAATTTTCGGTCTTATTGGGCGCTTTGATCCGCTGAAAGGTCAAGTTTTAGTTTTAGAAGCTCTTTCAAAATTACCACATAAAAATATTGGAGTCTGTTTTTTAGGTGAACCGACAAAGGAAGCTGGTTCGGATTACCTGGAACTTATGCAGGAAATCTGTTTGAAAAATAAATTGGAGGAAAAAGTGTTTATTCGTCCCTTTCGAAAAGATATCGGCACATTTTTTAGCGCAATTGACGCCTTCGTGATGGCTTCTAAAGCAGAAACCTTTGGCATGGTAGCAATTGAATCTATGGCTTTTGGTATTCCTGTAATTGCAAGTAATGCTGGCGGAAGTCCCGAGATATTGGATTTCGGAAAATTTGGATTACTTTTCGAGTCTTTAAACGCAGAAAGTCTTGCAGGTCAAATGAACCATTTTAATGCATTTCCGAATCAATTTTTAAAAGAAAATTTGCGCGCAGAAGCGCAAAAATACGACCATAGTAGCGTATGTGAGGAAGTAGAAAACGCACTTTCTTTAGCGCCATCCTTGGAAGTAAAAACAACATAAATATTTAACAGTGAAATAAGTATGGATTTAACAGTGAAATAAGTATGGCAAGCGAACTTTTCAGAAAAAATGTAAAATTGGTTTTAACCACTTTAATCGTATTGTTTGCTATTCCCTCTTTTAGTCAAATTCTTGGCTGTACGGATCCTTTAGCTACAAATTTCGTATCTTCAGCAACTCAAAATGATGGAACTTGCACCTATGCTGCCGCCTCTATTTCCGCAAGTAATGCGTTTGCATTACCAGCAACTGTAAGTGAAACTTCCGGATTGATTTTTTGGAATGGAAAACTTTGGACGCACAACGATGACGGAGATATTCAACTTTATGCAATCGATACGACAAACACAACTGCTCTAGAAATTTTCGAGTTAACTGGTACTCAAAATATCGACTGGGAAGAGATTTCGCAAGATCAAAATTACATCTATGTTGGCGATTTTGGAAATAATCTCAACGGAAACAGAACTGATCTGAAAATTCTTCGGGTGGAAAAAAACTCTATTTTAATCGGCGTTCCAATTATTGACACACTAAATTTTTCCTATTCTAACCAACAAGATTTCTCACCAACCGGTGCAAATAATACCGATTTTGACTGCGAAGCTTTTTTTGTTAGCCCCGATAGTATTTATCTTTTCACAAAACAATGGCTGACAAATGCTTGCGGCGTTTATAGTTTATCTAAAAATCCGGGAACGCATGTTGCACAATTAAAAACAACTTTAAATACCGATGGATTAATCACAGGTGTACATTTCAATGAAGCGGATAAAGTAATTACCCTGATTGGTTATTCAACCGTTTTACAGCCGTTTATTTATCTGTTATACGATTTTCCTTCTACGGATTTTATGAGCGGGAATAAACGAAAAATTTCCGTTTCACTGCCTTTTTATCAAACGGAGGGAATTACCGCTGTTTCTCCAACCCGCTTTTTTATCAGCAACGAATACTTTTCTCAATCCATTATTACAACGCCCCAACAACTGCATTCTTTTGATTTGAGCAGTTTTTTAAACACTTATCTTACGGTAAACGTAAAAGAGGAATTGCAAGCAACTCCTTTTCAGTTTCACCCGAATCCTGCAATGAATGGAATTACAATTCAAGGTAATTTCCAAATCGGAGATACTGTAAATCTATTTTCCAGCAAAGGTAAATTACTTCAAACCGTTATT
>CAIYXD010000009.1 GCA_903930085.1 uncultured Flavobacteriia bacterium | reverse complement strand
AGAAACTCGTTTGGAGTGCAACGAATCAGCAGGACTGAATAAATTGCGCTGCGCAGAAACATGCACCGAAAAAATGAGGGCTATAAAAACGGCTTTTTTCATTAGAATTCGAAAGTAGTTTATTTCAGCGAATTATAAGAAAACGCTTGTTGAAAAAATAAATTCAATTCGTGAAAATCCCAAACTAATAATAGTACTTTTAAATGCCCTAGAATACGTAAGAATTAATAGCATCTTACTATTATTTACAGTGTAAGGTCTTAAAATCAGTCGAAATGAATAAAATTAAAAAAGATTGGAACGATATTAAAATCAACGATAGTTGGGCAATCTTTAAAATAATGTCGGAATTTGTGGAAGGGTACGAAAGAATGGCGAAAATCGGACCTTGTATTTCGGTTTTTGGCTCCGCTCGAACAAAACCAGATAGTAGGTATTACCAAATTGGAGTTGATATTGCTGAAAAGCTTGCGGAAGGCGGTTATGGTGTTATAACCGGCGGCGGACCTGGAATAATGGAGGCGGCAAATAAAGGTGCGCAGCAAGGCGGAGGGAAATCAGTTGGATTGAATATTGATCTGCCATTCGAGCAAAATCACAATCCATATATCGATGCGGAACATAACTTGGAATTCGATTATTTTTTCGTTCGAAAAGTAATTTTTGTCAAGTATGCGCAAGGGTTTGTGATTCTGCCAGGAGGATTTGGAACACTTGACGAATTATTTGAGGCAATTACGCTGATGCAAACAAAAAAAATCAATAAACGACCAATTGTATTGATTGGAAAAGAATATTGGGCAGGTTTGTTGCAATGGATTGAGCATGCAATGCTGGATATGGAACACAATGTTTCCGCTGGCGATATGAATCTTTTTGTTTTAGTGGATACAGCCGAAGAAGCATATCAATACATCGATAACTTTTTCAAATCCCATGCATTGGCTCCGAATTTTTAAGAAATACGTTTGGTGGCATAGTTAATGCCATCCTTTGTATTATAAGTTTGGCATAATTTCTATATTTGCACAATTGATTCGACTTATGGAATTTTTGAAAAAATTAAAAGCGTTTATTCTCACCAAGTATTTTCTGAAACAACTGGGTTTGGTCATACTTGCGTATATCTTGATTGTCGGAATTACAATTTTTTATTTGGATACTTTCACCAACCATGGGCAACAAATCCAAGTTCCTAACTTAATTGGGAGAAATGTCAGTTCGATTCAAACGGAACTAGAAGAATTGGATCTGCAGTTTGAAGTGTTGGATTCAATTTATGACCCTTCTAAAGCAGAAGGAACGATCTTGGATCAAAATCCGGCCGCAACAATTTTTTCAAAAGTGTTCGTTAAGGAAGGACGGGTTGTTCGCGTTCGGGTTTCCAAAAAATCACGTTTAGTTGAAATGCCTAGCTTAGTGGATAAATCGCAACGCTTTGCAGAAAGTATTTTGAAGAATAGAGGATTGAAGTATAGAATCCAATACCAGCCTTCCAACGAGGCGAATGGCGCAGTTTTAGAGCAGCTTTATAAAGGTAGAAACGTAATGGAAGGAGTTCGAATTCCTATCGGGTCATCAATTACGCTTGTTGTTGGTAGAAATGACGTTGGCGAACCAACGGAAATACCAAATTTATACGGTTTGACAATATACGAGGCAAAAGATCGTTTAGCAACCTTGGGTTCTTTTGGGTTTTTGCCGGTTTGTGATGAGTGCATTACACAAGCAGATTCCATTGCCGCTAGAATTAATTCGCAATCACCAGAATATATTGAAGGCATTTTGATTCCAGCAGGCTCGACAATTACCGTTTACGCGACAAAAAATTTCGTAGACGATGTCCAAAACCCATGATTCAGTAATAAGCTATAGGATGAAAGTATTTAATATTTTATTGGCAATTCTTGCTTTTCCTGCATTTTTTTTTTCGCAGGGAGAAGAAGCAGGCCCATTAAGTGGAAACCCTGATTTATATAACACTAAAACAGCAGGTATAAATCAAAAAATCAACGCGGGAACATTTGACAGCACTTTCATATATAAGTCCGACACCTTGAGTCTGCCATTTTTTGATGAGTTTTCAAAAAATCATTTTGAAATCTATGCTGCAGATTACGCAGATCCAGGAGTAACTTCGGATAAAAAATATAGAATTCTAGACAATGGAACCTTACTTCCAATTACTAACGCATTATTATTCACGGAACAACAAACTTTTAGAAGAATTTTCAACTTAGAAACTGCGACGTTCATAGACCAAAATTTCTCTGCCACGCCATATAAAGTTGGGGACCTTTCCAATTATCCAGTAGATTACATTACCACGAATTTATTTCCGCCATACTATATTTATGATACGATTGGAACGCCGGATATTTCGGATACCGTTTGGATTACTAGCCCTGAATTATTTCAGGATTCTGCGACGCAATTTTTTGCGAACTTAAATAATCCAAACGCGTTTTGGCTAGACAATAATGTTTACCACAATTACAGATATGCATTTGAACCAAGGTCTTTAGGAGTTGCTACATTTGACGGGTTGGATGCTGACGGTTTTCCCTACCAGATTGGTTCTTTGATAACAAATTACGCAGATTTTTTAACGTCTAAACCATTAGATTTACTAGGTTTGGCAGCATCCGATTCGGTCTATTTCAGTTTCCTTTACCAAATTGGAGGTTTAGGGGATATTCCAGAAAGCATGGATTCCTTAGTGCTCGAGTTTTACGTCAAAGATTACGATCAATGGAATAGGGTTTGGAGTGTTTCACCAGCAGGGCTTTCACCAGATGAATTTACAGTTGGCCATGTCCGTTTAGAAGATCCATTGTATTTCAAAAAAGGGTTTCAGTTTAGGTTCAAAAATTATGGTTCATTAGCAGGTAACTTGGATCATTTTCATGTTGATTATGTGCATTTGCGCAAACTTTCCGGTTACCAAGATACATTATTCAAAGATTTCGCGTTTGTTTATCCTACTGGAAGTTTACTCCAAACCTATACTTCTGTTCCTTGGGATCATTTTGTGAATAATCCGCAAGATAAAATGAATCAAGCGGCTAAGATTGTTGTGCATAACGGGAGTAATTTACCCGAAAACAATCAAGATGGTGAAGTGAAAATAAGTTATTCTGGTACAACTGAAGGAACCTTTTTATTGAATGGTACGGTGTTATCCGGCGGAAATATTAACTATGGACCTCAAACAACATATTCTTCTTTCCACGATTTATCTGGTGGCTATGTTTACGACATTTCTAAGTCTGGAAACGATCAAACATTTGATGTTTTGACTACCGTATCGGCTCAATTTCCAAATTTCGCTGGAAACGACTCAACGTTTAGCTACCAATATTTCTCCAATTATTACAGTTACGACGATGGAAGTGCTGAAAAAGCGTATGGCCCAACATCCTCCCAAGCAAGGTTAGCAGTGAAATATATGGCGTATGAAGCCGATTCGCTGATTGGATTATTGATGCATTTTGCGCCAACAGTTAACGATGTTTCCGATAAATTATTTCTACTTACAGTTTGGGCAGACAATGGTGGCGTGCCAGGCGCAGTGCTATATGAAGACAATGTTTTCTTTCCAAGAAGTCCAATTTATGGCACACAACGCAATGAATTTATCCCGTATTATTTTGAAGACACGATGAAAGTTGCTTGTGGAAATACGTTTTTTGTTGGCTGGAGACAATTCGATGCTGAGCGATTAAATATTGGCTTGGATTTAAATCTCGATAATTCCGACAAAACATTTTACAGTATAAACAATGGCGTTACTTGGAACCAATCGGCTATTTCAGGCTCCGTTATGATTCGCCCAATCGTCTCCACTAATTTGGATGTTTCTTTGAATACAACAGAATTATCGAATACAGTGTCGGCACACATATTTCCTAACCCATCGACCGATAATGTAACAATTCGAATGGTAAACGGAAATTATGCAGGTGTTGAAGTCATGAATATGCTTGGAGAAATAATGCTGCGTTCAATGGAAGAAACAATTTCTCTGCAACATTATCCAAATGGCATGTATTTCTTCAAATTAATTGGAACAGAACAAGTCTATAAAATCGTCAAGAATTAATGAATGAAACAAATGAGGAAGTTGAGATTGACGAAGAAGAACTCTTTGAACATTTTCGATTTAAATCTGATCCAGGACAAGAAATCATAAGAATTGATAAATTTTTGTTGGATCGATTACCTGGAACTTCTAGAAATAAAATTCAAGTTGCTGCGAAAAACGGCAATATTTTAGTCGGTGGCAAAGCGGTAAAACAAAATTATAAGATCAAGCCGCACGATGAGGTATCGGTTGTTTTTCCTTATCCAGTTCGTGAAATTGAATTAATTGCACAAGATATTCCCCTTGAAATTGCTTACGAAGATGCATCTTTAGTTATTGTAAATAAACCTTCGAATATGGTTGTGCATCCAGGTTATGGCAATTATACCGGAACGATGGTCAATGCGTTGGTTTTCCATTTTGATAACCTTCCCTCTCGGATTGAAGATTATTTTGGTCGACCTGGTTTGGTGCATCGTTTGGATAAAAACACAACCGGCCTAATGGTTGTTGCAAAAACGGAAACGGCATTGAGTCTTTTGGCTAAACAATTTTATGACAGAACAACGGAACGCCGCTACCATGCTTTGGTTTGGGGAAATGTAAAAGAAGACGGAACCGTTACTGGACACATTGGAAGATCTTTGAAAAACAGAAAGGTAATGGCTATTTTTCCCGATGGAGAACATGGTAAACACGCCGTTACACATTATAGCGTTATTGAACGTTTTGGTTTGGTGACTTTGGTGGAATGTAGATTGGAAACTGGACGAACGCACCAGATTCGCGCGCACATGAAGCATATTGGACATCCATTGTTCAATGATAATGAATATGGCGGGGATTCAATCGTGCGAGGAACAATTACCTCCAAGTATAAAAAATTTATTCAAAATTGCTTCGATTTGATTCCAGGTCAAGCCCTACATGCAAAAACACTTGGTTTTGAACATCCGGTTTCCAAGGAATATCTGCGATTTAACTCACAATTGCCCCAAGGTTTCGAGACTATCCTGGAGAAATGGCGAAATTACGCGATTCACGAAGAGGAAGAAGCCTGAGAATGTGAAGCGCTTAATCTGTTGTTAATAATTCCATAAAGTTGCAGCCGTATTTTTCGTAAAGTTTCAAGAAGTTTCTTTATTTTTACCATCCATGGGGAAAGAAGATTAAAGTTTTTTTAATTGGAATAGTTGTTAATCAATAATT
>CAIYXD010000008.1 GCA_903930085.1 uncultured Flavobacteriia bacterium | reverse complement strand
GGTTTACCATTATTTTAGAAAATGATTCCATTAATTTTTTCCATTCTCTGTTCAAGTTTGATTTTTGTGATATTCAAACTCTTCCCAAAATACCAAATTGATACGTTTCAAGCCATTGTATTCAACTATTTCACAGCATTTATTTGCGGAATAGCTCTTTTTGGAAATGAATGGAAGAGTCAAGCACTATCGACAGGGAATTGGCCGATGTTTATTGTTTTATCCGGTGTTTTATTTATTTCCTTGTTTATACTTATGGGTAAAAGTTCCCAACAAAATGGCGTTGCACTCACTTCAATCGCGGTAAAAATGAGCATGGCCATTTCGATGCTCTTCATGATTGTGCTTTACAAAGAATCTTTATCCGTGCTGAAAATTACGGGAATCGCTTTAGCTATTCTAGGCGTATTTCTAGTTTCCTTTTCACAATCGGATGAGAAAAAAGTAAATTCCGCAGTTTGGATGTTGTTCTTCCTCTTTGTTGGAAGTGGCTTTTTAGACTTTATTTTAAATTACGTACAGCGTTACGAGCTACGTTTTTTAACGCCATCTCTATTTTCTGCATTTGGATTTGGAGTGGCTGGATTAATTGGATTGGGCAGTTTGATTTTTCAAATACGAACCGGTAAAACCACTTTTTCACCAAGAAGTATCCTCGCTGGAATCGTGCTTGGAATCCCAAATTATTTCTCGATATTTTTATTGATGTTGTCATACAAATCAACGGGATGGAATGATTCTACCGTTCTTGCAATTACCAATGTTTCGGTTGTTATTCTTGCCGCATTGGTTGGGTTTCTTGCTTTCAAGGAGAATGTTACAGTCCGCAAAATACTTGGGTTACTCGCCGCAATTGCTGCGATTGTAATTCTATACTTCGCAAATAATTTATAGGAAAATTAATGTTTTAAGTGTCCCTTTTGGATTTAAACAAGCGGTAATTTTTGCATCTTTGTAAAAAACAAATTGATGAAAATACATCCACTAAATACCGGAAATTTCAAATTAGATGGCGGCGCAATGTTTGGTGTTGTTCCAAAAATGGTTTGGCAAAAAACGAATCCTGCAGATCAAAATAATTTATGCGATTGGTCTATGAGAAGTATGCTAATCGAAGATGGAGACCGTTTAATTCTAATTGATGCTGGTATTGGTGACAAACAATCCGAAAAATTTTTTTCCCATTATTATTTATCCGGAAACGATAGTTTAATTGGGAACTTAAAGCAACTTGGATTTTCGCCAGAGGATGTAACGGATGTGTTTTTGACCCATTTACATTTCGACCATTGTGGCGGCGCAATTCAATGGAATAAGGATAGAACAGGTTTTGAGCCGGTTTTCAAAAAAGCACTTTATTGGAGTACTGAAAACCATTGGCAATGGGCTACTGTTCCGAATCCACGTGAAAAAGCTTCCTTCTTAAGTGAGAATATCCTTCCAATTCAGGAAAGTGGACAATTGAAATTTATTGAGCGAACAGGTGATTTCACGAAAAATATTTTTCCAAATTTCGATGTGTTATTTGTCGATGGACATACCGAAAGCATGATGATTCCACACATTCAATACAAAGGAAAAACGTTGGTTTTTATGGCCGATTTACTACCGAGTGTTGGACATATTCCTTTACCGTATGTTATGGGCTACGACACGCGACCATTGCTTACCATGACGGAAAAAGAAAAATTTTTACACTTGGCAACTGAGCAGGAATTTGTGTTATTTCTTGAACACGATAGTGTAAACGAATGCTGTACTTTACAAATGACGGAGAAAGGTCCGCGATTAGGCGAAACATTCCATTTTACTGATTTGTTTTAATAATACATCCGTTCTAATTTTCTCTACCAGAGTTTTTCAGTATATTTAGTTTAAATCGCAGGCCAATGAATGCTTATATAATAAAATTTCTAAAGGAAATAAACACGTTGATTATCCCAAATTTTGGAGCATTAACAATAACGGATGCGGCATCTGGCGAAATTTTGTTCTTGCCATATCTAAAATACGACGATGGAAAATTAGTGAATTTCATTGCTGAGCAGAAAGGAATTTCCACGGATGAAGCAAAGGAATTAATTGCAGAAAGTATCCTAGGGATTCAAAAAAAATTAGAAATTGGTGAAAATTATCCTATTGAATCACTCGGAAGTTTTGGCAAATCAAAAACGGGAGAAATTGAATTTATTTCCGAGCACTTTCAAAGAACACCAGTTAGTGAGACAGATGAAGCGACTAATGCATTTGCACCTTCTGCATTAAAATCTGAACCGCAGAAATCGACACCCGAAATTGAAAACCAAGAGCAAATAATTTCAGACGAACCCGCAATTATACCAATCGAATCCGAACAAGAGGCGATAGTTCCAGAACTAGAGTTAGAAAGCGAAGTAATTGATTTAGCAGAGAATTCAATTGAAATCGCCGAGGAATCAATTGCCTTAGAAACTCCTGAAAATGAAATTCTAGAAGAAAAAATAGTTTTGTCGGATGAGATCGAGGTGAATGATGCACCAATTTATTCTGAAGAAGACCAATGGAAAGACGATTTGGATTTGCCACCATTGCATGCGAAAATTGAACGACCAAAAAAGCCAATTTTAGAGAAAACAAGAAAAGATAAGAAACCCAAACGACCAATATTTTATCTTTTACTCTTATTTGCTGTATTAATGATTGGAGGAGTCTTAACAATTTCTTTATTCTACAACAGTTTTGAGAAACTATACATTTCACTTTCTAAAACGCCAACGGAAGAAATTAAAGCGGAAAACATACCTAAAAAAAACGAAAGAGAAAATCTGAAAGTGATAAAACAAAAAGAGGAAGGAACACGAAAAGCATCGGAATCGACTAAAGAAGAAGCAATTCAAGAAACTCCTATTTCTGAAAAACCTGAAGTTTTTGGAGATTCAGAACTAATTCAAACCTCAACTGGGCAAGTTAATCGAACAAAACCATATCACGTAATTGGAGGAGCATTTATGGCTAAATCGAATGCAGAACGTTATCAAAACAAATTGATTTCCGCTGGAAACAATTCTGTTATTGTAGGGAAATTCGATCAGTTGTATATCGTCAGTATTGGATCCTATCCTTCAAAAGAAGAAGCTGAATTCGCATTAAGCACTTCCAGGTCCATTTCTGCAAATGTGTGGATCTTTCAATGGCCATGAGTGCAGCAGCAAAACGATAAGCTCAACTAATTTAGTAAAAACTCTCCTGTAATTATTCATTTCCTGATGTAAACTACTGCAAAATAGTGGTGAATTTCAAACATTTTGGCACAAAAAAAAAGAGCTTCTCATTTCTGAAAAGCTCTTTCGTAAAAAAACTGAAAAGTAAATATTAGTTCACTTTCACATTAACTGCGTTCAATCCTTTTTTACCTTCTTGTAAATCGAAATCTACAGAATCTCCATCACGGATTTCATCAACTAATCCTGAAATGTGTACAAAGTATTCTTTGTTTGTTCCTTCTTCACTAATGAAACCAAATCCTTTTGATTCATTGAAAAATTTTACTGTGCCTTTACTCATTGTAATAAATATAAAATATAAAGTACAAATTTACACTTATATAACTGAATAAACCTATTTTTCTGGTTTTATTTTCGTGAATGACAGGTGATGTGTTCCTAAAAAGGAAACAAAAAAAGCATTTACACAACGTTAAACAGCCGTATTCATTGGTCTTTAAGCAAAAAGTTCGATTGGGAAGAATAATTAGTAAATCAGAGAATAAAAAGCTTGAAAAATCATTTTACGGTCGCTAAAAACTCCAAAACAACCGAATTAAACACCTCGGGCTGTTCAACATTCACAACATGTCCGCAATTTTCAACTACTGATAATTGCGAAGAAGGATGGTTTTTAACCAATTTAGAAATACTTGGTAAAAACATATGGTCCTCCGAACCCATTACATATAATGTTGGGACGCCACAATCTTTTATTCGAAAGAAAGACAAAAGCGGATTTACCTGCGAGATTAACGTGAACCATCTTTTAAACTCTTTTTGGTACAACCTCTTTGCTTCGTTAATGAATAAGTTGCGCGATTCACGGTGTTTTTTCTTTGGCATAATAATAAATGCGAACAACTTATATAAAACAAGATAGGGAAGTACGGATTTAAATAAAGCACCTGTTCGCATTAGTATTTGTCCTCGAATATTCAATTTCATTACTGCGCCGCCCAAAACCATACTTTTTGTTCGGTCAGGATGCCGTTCCGTAATTTCACGTATGATTATTGTTCCCAATGAAATACCAACGAAATGTGAGCTTTGAATCTTCAAATGGTCTAACACTTCAATCACCTCATCGCCAATAGTATCAAAAGAATAGCGTTTTCTTTTTTCAGGAACATGCTTTTTTGATTTTCCATGTCCGCGTAAATCCACCAGAAGAACATTGTATTCTTTTCCGAAATCTCGAATTTGCTTGTACCAAATAGAACTACTTCCTCCGGCTCCGTGCACAAACGTCACCCATTCGGAAGTTGCATTATTTTCGTACGTTGTGAAATTCAACATTAACTTAAGCTTTTAGCAGGATGATTATTTTTAATCTATTCATTCAAACCGTCAGTAAAAGTCGCGATATATTTTGAGCTTACAAAATTCGATTGGATTGTTTTGAATTAAAAAAAATAAAATGCAGACAATTCTAACTTTCAGGAACTAAATATCACTTTTCAAAGTATCGTTTATAGCTTTATTCCTAGACCAATTCGTGCACTAAAAACAGTTGGGAACTGCTGAAAACGAATGGTAGAAACACTCTGCTGATTGATTGGCAAAATTGGATCTTGTTTGTTTTTTGTCTGAAGATTTATATCCAGAATGCACAAGGGAATATTGAAATCCAAAAACAATTTAGGCGTTATAAAATAGTTGATTCTTGGCGTTAAAAATACTTTGCTTCCAATAATCCTATCCGAAACAGGAAATAGATCTGCTGTTTTTGGACGGGTGCTCGATTGCAAAAAATAGGAATTAATACCGAGTCCTAAGGATGGAAGAAATTTTCTGTCCTTCGTTTTGAAAAAAGTAAAAATATACTCGTATCGTGCAGCAATAGAACAAATTATTTCCGCTGAACCACTGATTATTTGCGATAAATTTGTGGAATCCGTGATTTTTTCATCCATGGTATTTGTTCTTCGAAAACTAAAACTACTTAATTCGATTTCATGAAAGTTTTCCTTCTTTTTTGTTTTCCACTGGAATGCAATTGTTGGATGTAGCAATTGAAACGTTTTTACCGAAGAATTAAAGCTGATTCCGGGTAAATCTGACGACTGACTAGTACTTGTAGCGGCATCAAAAGTTGTTAAATTATATATTTTTAGTGCTTTTGAATACGCAAGCGAACTATTTTGAGACCAGCTAATTGCTGAAAACAAAAGGAAGAGGAGAATTGTAAATTGTTTTACCATCGGAATAATTTTTATGTAAAACGGCTCTAAAACTATTTAATTGCATTTACGCCAAATAACATATTCTCTGAGCTACTTTTATAAGGTAAAAGGATTTTTATCAAAATAAGCTTTAATTGCTTTTTATCACCCCGAAAAAAGGCATTATACATAGCAGAAACAACTTTCCTATTCGACAAAAAATCCGCTAATTACATGCCTTAGGCATTCTGCAGTAAACAAATTCAGCGTATCTTTGCACCTCAAAAAAAACACCAACAATGATCTCAGTAGAAGGATTAGCAGTAGAATTTAGTGGAACAACCTTATTTAGTGATGTTTCTTTCGTTATAAATGAAACGGATAAAATTGCATTAATGGGAAAAAATGGCGCTGGAAAATCTACGATGCTCAAGATTCTTGCTGGAGTTAACAAACCAAATCGCGGGAATGTAAATGCCCCAAAAGGTTCCGTAATCGCTTATTTGCCGCAGCATTTATTAACAGAAGATACTGCAACGGTTTTTGAGGAAACATCCAAAGCTTTTCAGGAAATCTTTACGATGAAAGATGAAATTGAAGCATTGAATACGGAATTGACTACACGCACAGATTACGAATCAGATGAGTATATGAAAATCATCGAGAAAGTTTCTGAGCTGAGTGAACAATATTATTCTTTGGATGAAATAAATTATGAAGCAGAGGTAGAAAAAGTACTTTTTGGTTTGGGTTTTTTACGTTCCGATTTTAGTCGTGCAACGTCTGAATTTAGTGGTGGCTGGCGAATGCGAATAGAGTTAGCGAAAATTCTTTTACAAAAACCGGATTTAATCCTTTTGGATGAGCCAACCAACCACATGGATATCGATTCAATTGAATGGTTAGAGGATTTTTTAGTGAACAATGCTAAAGCAGTGGTAGTAATTTCTCACGATAGAGCTTTTGTGGATAATATTACTACTCGAACCATCGAAATTACAACCGGAAGAATTTACGATTACAAAGCAAAATATTCACACTACTTGGAATTGCGGAAGGAACGCCGCGAACAACAGCAAAAACAATTCGACGATCAGCAAAAATTTATTGCAGATACACAAGATTTTATCGACCGATTCAAAGGAACGTATTCCAAAACAAATCAAGTACAATCTCGCGTAAAAATGCTCGAGAAATTGGACATTGTAGAAGTAGATGAAGTCGATTCTTCCGCTTTACGCTTGCGTTTTTCCCCTTCTATTCGTTCCGGAAATTATCCGGTTGTTGTAAATGAATTAACCAAGAAATACGGAGAAAATACCGTTTTCGAAAAAGCTTCACTTACTATTGAAAGAGGTGAAAAAGTTGCTTTTGTAGGGAAAAATGGAGAAGGAAAGTCGACCATGATTAAGGCGATAATGAATGAAATTGATTTTACGGGAATGCTCGAAATTGGACATAAAGTCCAAATCGGTTATTTTGCACAAAATCAAGCAGCATTATTGGATGAAAGTTTAACCGTTTTTGATACAATCGATGAAATTGCGGTTGGTGATATTCGAACAAAAATTAGAGATATCTTAGGCGCTTTCATGTTTGGTGGCGATAGTAGTGCTAAAAAAGTCAAAGTTCTTTCAGGTGGGGAAAAAACGCGTTTGGCAATGATCAAGTTATTGCTTGAACCAGTGAATCTTTTAATTCTGGATGAACCAACCAATCACCTTGACATGAAAACCAAAGACATCATTAAAGATGCACTGCGCAACTTTGACGGAACGCTTATTCTTGTGTCGCACGATAGAGATTTCTTGGATGGATTAGCGACCAAAGTTTTTGAGTTTGGGAACAAACGCGTGAAGGAACATTTCGAAGATGTAAAAGGATTTTTGGCAAAGAAAAGAATGGAGAATTTGAGTGAAATCGAAAAAAAATAACGGCAATAATTTAAACTTTTACCTTTATCTATTCATCAAAATTCTGCCTTTCCAAATCGGTTTCACAAAGAGAATCGCAATCAGAACACTTAGCGAATAGATTGGAAATAAAACTTCGTAAAACGGAATAAATAGCCATGTTCGAAGGCGTTTTACCCGAAAGAAATAAGGGAAAAATTGCACTAAATCAATACTTGTTTTGAGTGTAAATATTGTCCAAAAAGAATTCCATTCCAATTGAAAAGCCGAAAATAAAAGCAATCCTAGAAACGCACATGTAACTAACACTTGGAAAATAGCAAGTACTGTACTCAACGTATCTTTTACATCGCCTGTTTTAGCAATCCATCGCAAGCGTTGGTGAAAAAATTCTTTTACACTTTGCGGCGTTTCTGTAGAAACAGCAAGAGCAGAATCGGTTATTAAGCGTATTTCGGCGCCACCTTCTCTAAAATCGCGCAATGCATACATATCATCACCACTTGCAATATGCTTGTGGCGCGTAAAATTATCCAATTCTTGAAACGCAGTTCTGCTAAACATTAAATTTGCACCACTTGCAAGAATTGGTCGCTTCCATCCAGAAATTCCACAATTTGCTGCATTTACAAGTAATGGATCTAATTCAAACAACGATTCGAGCCAATTTTTCGCATTAAAAACTACGGGCAAAATATACATATCGCACAGACTTAGTTGCGCTAAGTTTAAAAAATAATTTTCCTGAAATTCCACGTCAGCATCCAAACTGAGAATAAACTCGGATTCGGATTGTTCCATTGCCATGCGAATTGCGCGTTTCTTACCTTCCACTCCATCCGGCAGTTTTAGTATTCGAAATGGAATATTTATCAATTTATCAGCAATTAAATCTGCTGTTTTATCCGAAGAATGATCATCCACAAAAATAAATTCCTTCGGTAATTTCGTAGTATTTAGAATACTGGATAATAAGACGTGGATGCGCTGTTCCTCGTTTCTAAATGGAACAATAACAACTAAATTATCTAATCGAATAGATTTGCCATTTGCGCAGATGTTTGATTTTGATTCCGATTCGTTTACCCAATAATTCAATTCTTTTTTTACCTGCAAAAAATAACCGATAAGTAGCAAGCCACCTAAAAGAAGTGCGTAAAAAAGAAAGAAAATAAAACAAACCAAATACATGATTTAGGAATGGCGTTTAAAAATAAATAAACCGATCACGGTTGGAAGCAATAAGTTGAAAACCCAAATTAAGAACGAGGAAATAACGATGGTTAATTCACCCATTCCAGCGGCTGTCAAAACCCAAATTGCAACGGATTCACGAATCGCAAGTTTACCAAGAAACAAGGAAGGAGCCAAGGTCAACCAAAGGTAGAACTGCCAAATCCATAACATATTCTGGAAACTGAAATCTTCACCAAAGGCACTGAGCATCAAGGAAAACTGAAGCGTAAAAATGGCGTGCCGAAGCATACTTAAACCTAAAATTTTCCACCGAAAAACCCTTCTTCTTTGTAAGTTTCGAATCAAAGGATACATTCTAGTCTTCCGTTTTATGTATTTAAATACCCATTCAAAATTGAAATAAATAAGTAGAAAAAAAATCGCCAAAGAAATAAAAACCCAATTTAATTGTGCAATATCGAGATCCCACGGTGATTTATTTAAGATTAGCAAGGCAATAATCCCAAGAAAAATACTGGCGATAAATTGAGCGTAATTTGTTACCAAGGTCAAAACAACTAGAGTAATTCGATGATTTCTATCAAAATAATAGATTCTTCCGATGAAATTACCGAGCATGTTTGGTGTCAACATTCCGGTCACAATTCCAGCAAAAAAAGCATGTATTTTCGTTGCTGGTTTAGCATTTATATCTGCAACAGATAAGGTTAATCTCCATTTCCTCCATTCAAAAAACCAATTTACAGGAACTAAAAGCAGCACCAACAGTAGGAAAAAGGGATTTTCGACATAAATAGTTTGATTCGACCAATTAATCTTTTTGAATTGAAAATAAAAAAAGAATATTACCACTAGAAGTAGAATCAATTTAAGAAAAATGAAGATTGTCTTCTGTTTTTTCATAGCTTTAACCAACGAACAAAAAATTAATGGTTGAAGATAAGATAATTCTTGGAATTGACCCCGGAACAACTGTTTTAGGGTACGGATTGATTCATGTGAAACAAAATAAATTATATATGTTAAACTTTGGTGTGATTCAATTGAGTAAACTTCCAACCCATCCCGATAAATTGAAGCGAATTTTCGACCGACTGGATGGTATAATTAGAGAATTCAAACCAGATGAAATGGCTATTGAAGCGCCTTTTTTCGGGAAGAATGTTCAATCTATGCTGAAATTAGGACGCGCTCAAGGAGTTGCGATTGCAGCAAGTTTGAGCCACAATGTTCCGTTTGAAGAATATTCTCCTAGAAGAATTAAACAAGCTGTAACTGGCAATGGTAATGCATCGAAAGAACAGGTTGCAGCTATGTTGCAGAAATTATTAGCGTTTGAGGAAATGCCCAAATATTTAGATGCAACGGATGGTTTGGCCGTTGC
>CAIYXD010000007.1 GCA_903930085.1 uncultured Flavobacteriia bacterium | reverse complement strand
TTGTGCATGGTCAGGCAATCGGCAAAACAATTGGTTTTCCAACTGCAAATATTCAGGTAAATAGTGAATTAAAATTAATTCCTGGAAATGGCGTTTATGCTGTAGCTGTAAGTTTGAAAGATTCCGATTATATTGGTATGTTGAATATTGGAAATCGTCCAACGGTAAACGATAGTGCAGACCAAACAATTGAAGTCCATATTTTAGATTTCAGCGGTGAAATCTATGCGGAAGAAATAACGGTTAAATTTATCGATAAATTGCGCGACGAAAAACAGTTCAAAGATTTACAGGAACTTCAAAATCAACTTAAGGAAGATGAAAAATTTATTCGTACTAAGTATTTGGATTTTAATTAATTCAAATGCAATTGCACAAATAGAAACATTTCCTATCTACGATTGGGCGGGGCTAAAGAAATGTAATCCGGATACTATTTATGGGATTTCGCTAGAAAAACTAAAATTGGACAAGGTTCCAAAAGACTTGGAGCGCTTCACAAATCTTAGACATTTGAATTTGGGTAAAAACAAATTGACAGAATTGCCAGATTTTATTGGGAAAATGATTTTTTTAGAACAGTTGGATCTTTCAAAAAATAAATTTGAAATTTTCCCACTGGAAATTTGTCGCTTGGAAAATTTACAAACCTTATCTGCAAATAGGAATTACTTTGAAAGAATTCCAGATTGTATTGAGTATTGTGCACAATTGGAAGAATTGGATTTGTGGGATACACCTGTTGTTCATTTTCCAGTAACCATGCAAAAACTAAAAAAGCTTAAGAAGTTGGACTTACAGGGTGTGCGATATAATTTGAAATTTCAAGAGAATCTTAAAATGCAACTTCCTTGGACAACTATCCAGTTTGATTCTCCCTGCAACTGCATGGATTAATAGGAGGTGATTTTAATTGAAACGAATTGCTTTAATCGGACTAATTCGCGTAATTACAATACTCGGAATTACGAGTGCACTTAGGCAAATTAGTAAGGTTCCAACATTTAACAATGCCCAAGAGAAAAAGGAAAGTTCTATCGGAACTTGCTGGAGATAATATATTTCTGGATTCAACCTGAAAACGCCAAAGAAATATTGTAACCCGCATAGCGAAAGCCCTATAGCATTCCCATAAGCCATTCCTTTTAGGATTAGAAATCCAGCCTGAATCAAAAATATTTTCCGGATGCTCCAATTATTTGCGCCCATTGCTTTCATCAATCCAATGAAGTTTGTACGAACAAGAATTAAAACTAGAAGTGCCGATCCCATGTTTATGATGCCTATCAAAATCATCAATGTTAAAATTATCACGACATTTAAATCCAAAAATCCAAGCCAAACAAAAATATCACTTTGGGTATCTGTGATGCTTTGAACGTCTAAAGCTTCGCTGTGTTCATTAGGAAATATAGCCAACTGTTTCCGTAATTTCCCTGAAATATCTTCCAACTTGTTCCAATCGTTAAGCGTGATTTCAAATCCGCCAACATAATTAGAACTGCTTCCCTTGCCATCGATTTGTTCAAATTCCACCGTTTTTTGGCCTGCTTGTAACGCGTATTTTGATCCATTTTCTGAAAGGTATTCGCGCAGAATTTCACCAGAACTATTGGTTTTAAAATCACAATCACTAAAGGCTTTTCCTCGGATTTTCACTTTTAAATAGGCAGTGTCTGGAAGGGCGGTTTGTTCGTCTTTCCCGCGAATATCCGTCCAGTAATCCGATACGATTAATCGAATCACAGTATCTTTTAACGGACACAGCGTAAATCCAGAATAATTTTCGAATCCTTTCCCCCAATCGTATCGGTAGTTTCCATTTCCGCCATTTACTTCCGCTTTAATAATTAGTTGGCCATTTGCAAGCGTATCTGACACGCTAATTCCAGCTTGTATTCCCCAATCGTTCAATTCTTGCACGATACGGATGTCTCCAATAGCCATTTTCTTGTCAAATTCTTCTAAGCCCGTTTGGTAGATTCCAACTAATTTAAAGAGTCGTTTTACTGGCTGATTTTTAACAAAAAAAGCCTTAAGATTGTCGTTGATTGTCAGATTTAAATCTTGCGCAATCCGCTTTGAAACAATTATTTCTTGACTTATGGATTGTTTCTTGAATTTTGGTAGTCGACCTTCTAACAAGTGTTGTTTAAAAAACGACAGGTCATACGTATAATCTATTCCTTTTAATAGTAATCCTTGAATTTCCTGCTGAAAATAGCTAGTGTCTTTTCCAGAGCTAAGGGTAAATTTTCGTTCATTTTTCTCAGATTGAAATAAAACAGGTTTATACGCCGTGTAGTGGATATCTTTAATTTCTTTTTCTTTCTTAAGTAACTGGTAAAAAGATTGATCTTTGCGTATTGGTTCACTTTCGTAGATTGTATTTTCGCCAGCACTTTTAATAAAAATATGCGACCCGAACCCCGATACTTTGTTCCGCACTTCGTGCTGAAAACCAGTGACTACGGCAATTGTAATTAAGTTAACAACAACTGCAAGTGCAATACTAATTATAGAAATACGCACGATTGGTCGAGAAACTTTCTTACCTTGTACCTCGTTTTTCAGTACTCTTCTTGATATGAAATATTCAAATGACACTAATTTTATTTTAATTGCGCTAAAGTACACAAAGCTTTTGGGCATTAAAAGTATTTTGATGCTTTTGGTTGTTTCTTGTAGTGTTCACCGTAAACGAGATATAGGTCCGGCCGAAACACAAATAATTGAACAGAAATCGGATGAAAACACTGAAAATATTCGGGAAGAGGCAAGTAAATACAACGCTCTCAAGCAGCCTGTTCTTGGAATTGATCGTTTGCATCTTTTCATTGATTCGTTAAAAAATAAAAACATTGCCGTAGTAAGTAACCAAACTTCTGTTGTTGGAAATATACATTTGGTAGATACGCTGTTAGCCCTCAAATTAAATGTTTTAAAAGTTTTTTCTCCGGAACATGGTTTTCGTGGTGAAGCCGATGCAGGGGAAAAAGTACATACAACAATTGATATAAAAACAGGTTTGCCTTTAATTTCATTGTACGGGCACAATAAAAAACCTGAAGCTTATCAACTAGCTGATATTGATATTGTTATTTACGATATTCAAGACGTTGGGGTTCGGTTTTACACGTATATATCTACTTTACATTATGTCATGGAAGCATGTGCAGAAAATGGAAAACAATTGGTGGTTTTGGATCGACCAAATCCGAATGG
>CAIYXD010000006.1 GCA_903930085.1 uncultured Flavobacteriia bacterium | reverse complement strand
TTGCAAAAAGTGGTATCGAAATTTTAAGACTAAATATAAGGCACAAAAAAAAGCCCCAATCGGAGCGTTTTTGATATCTTTTTTGGTACTCTTAAATGGTTCTTCCAGGATATACTTTCAGCGCTTCTTCTAGACAAATTACTGCTTTCTTCAACGATTCTTGGTTCAAAACATATGCAATTCTTGCTTCTTGCATGCCTGCGCCTTTCGTAGAATAAAAACCATTTGCTGGCGCCATCATAACCGTTTGACCTTCAAACTCGAAATCTTCCAATAACCATTGGCAAAATTTCTCTGCATCGTCCACCGGAAATTTAGCAACACAATAAAATGCACCGCTCGGATTTGGACAATAAACACCAGGTATTTTATTCAAACCATTAACCATGATATTTCTTCTTTCAACATATTCTGCAACAACATCATCAAAATAAGATTGTGGTGTATTTAGAGCCGCTTCAGATGCTATTTGATCGATTGTTGGAGGAGATAAACGCGCTTGGCCAAATTTCAGCGCAGCAGCCATAATTTCTCTGTTTTTTGTGATCAATGCACCGATTCGAGCACCGCACATAGAATAACGCTTGGAAACGGAATCAATCATGATAACATTATTTTCCAATCCTTCCAAATTCATTACGGAGAATGGAATCGCACCATCGTAGCAGAATTCACGGTAAACTTCATCCGCAAACAAGATGAGGTCGTGTTTTTTAACAATTGCCGCCAATTGATCCAATTCTTCTTTCGAATATAAATACCCAGTTGGGTTTCCAGGATTACAGATTACAATTGCCTTCGTTTTTGAGGTAATTTTCTTCTCGATTTCTTCCACTGGTGGCAATGCAAAACCCGTTTCTATAGTCGATGTAACTGGAACAACATTCAAGCCAGCCATCACAGCGAACCCATTGTAATTCGCATAAAAAGGTTCAGGAATAATTACTTCATCGCCAGGATCGCACGTTGTCATAAATCCAAAAATAAGTGCTTCTGAACCTCCTGTCGTTATCAAAATATCTTCTGGATCCACATTGATTCCAGTTTTTTTGTAATAGGCAGACAACCCATTTCTATAGCTTTCAAATCCCGCGGAATGGCTGTATTCAATTACCTTACGATCCATATTTTTGATTGCATTTAAAGCAACTTCAGGTGTTTCTATATCTGGCTGACCGATATTCAAGTGGTAAACAATTTTCCCTTGTTTTTTAGCTATTTCAGCGTAAGGAACCAATTTACGAATTGGAGATGCAGGCATGTCAATTGCCTTCTGCGATAATTTCGGCATAATATTCTTTGTTAGTTGTGCAAATTTACTTCAAATGTTGAAATTCTATCCCTCTTTTCATTTCTTTTTCGATCTTTGAGATATGAAATGGATTGTCTGTTTTTTTCTCGTGTGTATTGCAGCTTCTTGCACCGATATTTCTGCAGATTCAAATGCCGTTAAAGGAATTGCGGATTCTGAAAAAAATCAACTGCAAGATAGTTCCAAAGCTGCCAAGGATTCGATTCAAAAGTTACGGGAAATCGATTCAAAAAAACGGGATTCTTTTCTTTTGGTTTATAATCTAGTCGATATTCAAACAGTAAACAAGGCTATTTTTGTAGATTTGAAGTATGCAACAGCGGATAATTTCATGAAAATTGTCTTGTATGAAAAATTGGATCGTGCATTTTTACAACAGGAAGTTGCAGCACGCTTGTCCAATTGTCAGGATTATTTGACAAAATTAAATCCCACTTTGCACTTGCTAGTATACGATGCCGCACGACCAGAAAGTGTGCAATGGAAAATGTGGAACGCGCTTGATTCTATTCCTGCAAAGGAACGCGGTAAGTTTATTTCCAATCCGAAACATAAAAGTCTACACAATTTTGGCGCTGCAGTAGACCTTACCATTTGTGATTCAAAAGGAATAGCGCTGGATATGGGAGCTGGATTTGATGATATTCGAGAAATAGCCTACCCAAGTTTGGAAGCTAAATTTCTTGCAAGTGGTGAATTAACGAAACTCCAAGTTGAAAATAGAAATTTACTTCGGCAGGTTATGCGCCACCAAAAATTCCGAAATCTTCCAACCGAATGGTGGCATTTCAATGCTTGTTCTCGCGCAGAAGCAAGTTTGATATACCAAAGCGTAAAAGAAGAATTCTGATTCCTTTTTCTAACTTATTTTACAAGCAGCTTAAAGCGATTCATTTCCCCACTTTCTCGCACCTTCAATTCAACAAAGTAAATCCCCGATTTCAACGCAGAAATATCCAAAAC
The DNA here is from genome assembly GCA_903930085.1 of uncultured Flavobacteriia bacterium. Taxonomy (GTDB): domain Bacteria; phylum Bacteroidota; class Bacteroidia; order Flavobacteriales_D; family Crocinitomicaceae; genus M0103. The sequence goes on along the minus strand of CAIYXD010000006.1, from coordinate 13,042 downwards.
AGCATGTGCGTTCACCATTTCAGAGAATACTTTTGAGCCTTGGGAAGAAATTAGTGTAAGTTCTGCATTTCCTGTGAAATTGCCAACAATCGAAATACTACCAGTGGACGGATTTGGAAAGAGCTGTATGGCGTTATTTTGTGCTTCATCCAAAATTCCGGAAACAGATATAAAATTTACATCTTCTACGATTGCCCCAACTTTATTCACAATCCAATTGTTTGGATCCAAGGAAATCAGCGCGCTGACATCTCCAATATTTTCAAAATAGAATTGCTTCAAATTTGCATTTATATCCAAACGAATTACGGTATCGCTCATTCCTGCTCTCGAAAATTTAACTTCCAGTGGATTGGTAAAAAGCGGTGTAATAGATGCTGCAGAACCGGTGTGTGTTATTTCGAGTAGGAGATTTGTCCCAACGGAATTCCAACGCGCAGAATAGGTTGGGTAACCTTGCCCAAAATACCATTCGTCGAACAAATCTGTTAAATCTAAACCACTTTGTGCTTCTAAAGCTGCTTTCACATGGATTCCTTTCGCAACACTATCGGCATATTGAATCTGGTAATTTTTTAAAGCTTGAAAGAAATTTACATCATTATTCAAAATGAAACGCATGGTATGAATGATGGAAGCTCCTTTGTCGTACGTTAATCTTCCGCTAAAAATCCGCCCTTCGTTTAAACTATCTAGCACGTAAACACTTCCTGCAGGCTGCGACATAACATTTGTGTGGACATCCAACATGTGTTGATTTTTCTCCGCAGGATAAAGATTTTCAAGCATCAAGTATTCACTGTAAGAAGCGAATCCTTCGTTTACCCAAATGTCTGCCCATGATCCGCACGTAACGTTATTTCCCCACCATTGGTGACCAAGTTCATGCGCCGTTAAACCTTTTTCAAAAAATCCTTGTGAAGTCATGGTTTGGTGTTCCATTCCTCCGGAAATCGGCGCCATGCAGTGACCATATTTTTCGTCTTCAAAAGGATACATTCCATATAAATCAGAGAAAAGTTCTAGAAAATCAACTGTTTCATCAATTTCAGTTTGGAAATTAGGTAAGGTTGCCGGATTATCGTAGATATAATTTTGAATCATGATTGGTGCGCTTGCACCGACTGGATTTGCATAAATTGTATATTCAACGTATTTCGCTACTGCAACAGAAATCAAATAATAATCAATAGAATGGCGGTGTTTCCATTCGTAACGCGTTGTTCCATTTCCAAGATCAACCGTATTTTCCAGTAAACCATTTGAACCCGCTTTACAATTATTCGGAACGGTTACTTTCACGGCAACACTATCTGCTTTGTCGGACAAAGATTGTTTACACGGCCACCATTCGTATGCTGAAAAAGGCTCAGAAAGCGACCAAGTTACTCGATTTCCCCAACTTGGAGAAGTTGCATTTGTCATTCCGGAGCCGCCAAGTGGATTCGTTGCTGCTGTTGGCGGTGTTCCGTTGTAATCGATTGAAATAATGAAATTTTGACCTGTAGAAGCATTAACAGGAGCTTTTACTGCAGTGCCAATTCTGGAATACGTAACGGGATTTCCATTAACACGAACTTGTGAAATTGCCATCGTTGAAAATAATTCAAACAAGGCAGAATCCAAGAAAACAGTTGCTTTAGCATGAATTTCTACTGTTCCAGCAACCGTTGTAACGAGATTATTCATGGAAAGATCCAAAGAATAGAAGTGAATATTATATTTTTCCGTTTCACTGATTTGTGCAATTGTAAGGGTTGCACTTTTTTGTAGAAATGGACTTGCATGATCTCTTTTAGAACAGTGCGTTGCGTTTTCTTTTTGTGCAAACAAGAAAGTAGAGCACGTAATGAATAGGATAAAAGTTAAAGTATTTTTCATAGTTACGTTTGAGAATTCTAAAGTACTCTTTTTTTTAGTATTCTAACTTTTTGATAGTATGAAAAACAATTTGCGTTTAACGGATCATATCTTCGTTTAAAATATGTATAAAATGGAATCCTTTGGGCGAAAATCCTTCGTTGTAAAAGAATTTATGTGCTTTAAAATTGCTGGTATACGAATCTAAAGCCATCATGGAGCAATTTTCCGCTTTTGCTTTTTTAGAAATATAGTCGAACAATAATTTACCAACGCCTTTGGAACGGAATTTATCCGAAACAACCAAGTTGTCAATCTCGAGGTATTTCCCACACCATAGTTTCGTTCCAATCCAAATCCCGGCAATTCCAAGGCAGTTTTCACCATCAAAAACAGCAACTTGAGAATAGTTATTATTGGGAAGCATTTCCGTAAGATTTTGTTCGTAATCTTCTAGTGTCAAGGAAGGATATAATTCTTGCAAAACACCAATGTATGGCAACATTTCTGATTTTTCTGTTAGTTCTCGTATATTCATTTTGCGTGTTTCAATAGTAACTCCGAATAAAATAATTCATAGATTCTGCGGTATTCATCGTTCCAGGAGGTGCTTTTTTTGAAACCATGTGCTTCGACAGGAAAAACAGCTAATTCCCAGTTTTCCTTTTCCAGTTCGATAAAACGTTGGCTTAGACGCACAACATCTTGAAATTGTACGTTGTCGTCCACCATGCCATGTAGGAGTAGCAATTTTCCTTCTAAATTTTTCGCATAATAAATCGGAGAACTTTTCTTGTATGCTTCCGGATCTGTCGTTGGATAATTTAAAATATTACTTGTGTATTCGTGGTTGTAATGCGCCCAATCTGTTACAGAACGCAGCGCCGCGCCACAAGCAAATTCTCCAGGCGTTTTTAGCATTGCCATCAAGGTTATGAATCCGCCATAAGATCCACCATAAATTCCTACTCGGTTGGAATCGATTCCGAGTTGACGAATTAAATACTCTTTTCCTGCGATATTGTCTTGCAGATCTTGTCCGCCCATGTTTCGGTAAATCGCAGTTCTGTAATCTCTACCATATCCCTCACTTCCGCGGTAATCAATATCTAAAACCGTAAATCCATTGTCAACCAATAAATTATGGAACATATATTCCCGGTGGTAAGTACTCCAGTAATTGTGTGCATTCTGCAAATATCCTGCACCGTGCACAAAAATAACCGCTGCTTTATTTTTAGTGTTTCCAGGATTATATAAGCGCGCATAGACTTCCTTTCCATCAGAACCTTGAAACGTAATTACTTCCGGCTCTTTCCAAGTATACGCATTAAATTCTGCTGTCGTTGAATTGGTTATTTTCGAAAGTTCTGCATTGGCAATAGTTGGAGCGGTATACAATTCCCACGGTTTATTTTTAGTTGAAAACCGAACAGCAAGTGTTTTTTCATCCGGTGAAAGGGAAACTTGGTGGTAGCCATCTTTTGTTAAGATTGGAACTATTTTTTGTGCGGCAATATCGTAGCGCAGGAAATCTCTGTTGCCCGGATGCGATCTATTTCCTGTAATGTAAAAACTTTTTCCATCCAACGAAAGAGAAAGGTCGTAGATTTCCCATTTCCCACTTGTCAACTGTTTTTTTTCTCTTGTGGAAAGAGAATACGTATATAAGTGCGAATAGCCGCTTTGTTCGGATTGAAAATAAATGGTTTTACCATCGTTCAACCAGCCGAGAGGAACATCTTCTGTATTCCATCCTGAAATTCCAGGTCCACCAATCCAAGCTTCATCCATTTGGTGGTCTAATTCCTTCACATTTCCAGTTTTTAAATCGATTAAAACAATCCAGCGGTCTTTATTGTCATAGGAACGAATGTCACAAATGGCGCGGGAAGAATCTTTTGCAAATTGAAGTTGGTGCATCACAATTTTTCGATCGGAAGCATACGGTTCACTATTATTCAGGTAGCTTGGTTTTTTGCGTATATCGGATAGTTTGGAGAAATTCACAAAATAAACCGAATCGGAAGCAATCGAATAGATTCCTAGACGGTGCGTTGGTTCAGCATCTGCATCGGAGACTTTACTTCTTGCTGGCGAAGTAAAAGTGTGTCCGTCGGACGAAATATGGTATTCCACATGCGTTTCTTCTTCCGTTGGATAGGTCGATAGTCGAAAGCTAATAAATGTTCCATTCGGATGAATCTGTAAATTTTCCAGTTGCTGTTTTCCGATGAAAAAATCTTTTGGGGAATTAAAGTGTTTTACGGAATTATTCCTACGCCATTTTTCCGTGTTGTTTTTGTCTTGAATGAAATTAAAAAGTGCTACTTCCTCTTTCATCCAATAGGTTGAGTCTATCTTTTTGTCTGAATTTTCGCCTTTTCTGAAATTTGTTACTTGCACGAAAGAACCAATTTGCGCGTTGTAACACATGAGATTTATTCCCTGCTGAAAAAACACAAGATTACCATAATTACCCCGCTGTATTGCACCTATGGCATCATTGCTTTGGTAAATAAGTTGCGATTGCTTCGTTTTTTTGTCTAATTCAATCAAAGCGCCATCTATTTCATAGTAATTTTTGGAGAAAGCGGATTGTGATTTGTCATAGGGGAAAATAAGTGCTTTATCAACTTTTACAGGAATATTTGTTGCTTTGCCAATTGGAAAGTAATACGAACTATTTCCGGGTTCATTTTTAGGATTCCAATCAAAAAGAATGGATTGACCATCAAAACTCCATGCAATATTATCCGGTGAGTGCCCAATAAATTCGGCACCTTTCATAATTTCCTTCAGGATTAATTTTGAATTGTTTTGGATAATTTGTCCATTCAATTTTAATGAGAAAATCAGCAAAAAAAGTAAAAGGTGAAAATTTTGAATTCTATGCATCTTTCAGGATTTTTTGTAAAAATAAAGAAAGCTTCGCGATGTACGAAGCTTTCCTAAATACAAATTTCCAAATTTGTGTAACTAGCAGGTATCGAGATGCTCGTTAGTTATTAATTGTGCGCTTACTTTTTTGAACGTTAAATCCAACATTAATTCCAGCCATTCCACCATTTTTTTGTGAAGAATAAAATAGATTTACAGGGATGTTTAATGCGCCAGCTCTGAATGTTCGACCAAAAGCAAAGACAAACATGGTGCTAATACTTGTTGATCCGCGCTTATCGCCAAACTTTTGATCGAAGTTATAATCGGAAGAGAATTTGGAGGGCTGTGGCGCTGTGAAATTGCCATTTACATCAAGATACTGTGGATCGGTTCCATACGTTTCACGTGCATAATTATACCAATCACTGGAATTAAAATAGCGGTTGTCTGATCCGAATTTATTATCCGTATCAAAAAAACCATTGGATGTTTTCTTTAAACTAAAACCAGGTCCAAAGGCAAATTCCCAGCCAGAACTTCCGAATCTAAACCCATTCATAATGGTAATAGAAGGAATAAATTGACCTTGTTCCAATCCGGAAACATTAAAAATCCCTTCTACTAAAGCGGAAAAATTTTCCGTTCCAACATATTGTCCTTCCACTTGATATCCAATCATGCTTACAGCAGGAAAAATATCCAAACCACCTTGCGATTCTGGACGCGTAGCAAATTCGTTCATAGATCCCAAAAGATACGCAACGCCTATTCTTGGACCGGAATTATTGATTTTACCAATGTTATTTGACGTAATTAATTCATTTTTAAAAGCCAATCGATCGTTGATGTCTTTGGGAACTTCAACACCATGCATTTCCTTTAATAGAATTTCAATCATACGTTGTACTTCCAATTCCTGGTTGTCAAATTCTTTAACCGATGATTTGAAAATTGTTTTGTTTTTTACGTCTACAATTTTTAGGGTTAAAGCAATTTTATTACCCAAACCATCAAAACTTCCACACAATACATAATCTACATTTAGTTCTTTTCCAAGTTTTACCAAGCAATTTTGTCCGTAGCAATCCGTAGTGTATTCTGGATTTGTTTTCAGTGCATCGGCCATATCAAATTCATCGTAAACTTTGTATTTCGCCATTTTAATCAATTCCAGTCGAATCATTTTGGCTAGAATAGCTGGTTTTTGTGTCAAGCTGTTGACATTTGGATTTGCAACTGCAATTGTTGGTGCGTTATCTTGCGCAAACAGTTGCTTACTGCAGATAACGGATACGAGTAGAATTAATTTAATTTTAGTTTTCATATTCATGTTTTTTAGTTCACAAATATTTCAGATTAATTCTCTTCTAACCTAACTGAATGCAGCAAGTTGTTTTGACGAGTTGCGAAATACGCAACTCGAGTTTTTTTTATACGCTTAATTGCATGGGTCATGCACTAAAATTGTCGGTTTTATTTTGTTTTAAAGATTAAGAAGTGAAGGATGAAGCTTATTTTCACTGTTTTTAAAAATCTGCTTCCATCTTTTTCTTGAAGGAATTAATTGTTTTATTGAATTCAAAGAAAAAATTATTGCGTTCTTTTTCATTCACAACGGAAATCAAACTGGAATTTGCCAATTGTTTATCGATAATTAATTTTGAATCGTTCACGTAATTTTCATCTGTCGTTTCCAGGTAATTCATAAGGTTGTGGGTCAAATAGACGCCTTGAAGTTCTTTTCCTTTGTAATAAAATGTCGCGTCAGAATTAATCGTTTCGTTCAAATACATTTCAAAATTGTTGCCATTTGCTGGTGCTTGCGTTCCGTACATGAATTTTTTTCCACAATTCGCTTGCGCTTCCAAATGAGAAGATAGCAATAAAATCCGGTCGTATAAAAACAAAGCGTAGGAAGGGTCTTCAAATAAATGCGAGGTATAGTAATAGTGAATTTGCCGCAAAAATCCTCGCATAAATTCCGGATCGTAAATTTCTTTGGAAGGAATGGAATTGTAGACTTGTAAGATTTCCATGCCCAAAGAAAAGGCTGTATCACTTGTTTTTTCATGTTTAAACTGCTGGTCTTTGTATTCTTCCATCTGCAGGTGAGTTTTGGCCCAGAAATACAATTTAAACCGCATCAATTGAGGGAAATTCAACAGTTGAAAGAACTGAATATTATTTACAGATAGTATTATTTCTCCGCCAGTTAGTTGCTTAAGTTTATGAAAAGCTTGCAATATTCCTTCTAGATACGATTCCAGACCAAAGTCAAAAGTATCCAATGGTGGATAGGAAAAAACTACCTTTCCATCGCCAATAGCACACAATGCATCGAATGAAATATTATAGTGTACACACAACTTTTTTACTTCCTGAATCGTAAGTGCTGTTTCGTTTCGTAATCTTCTATATACGGCGTCTGAACTAATACTCAGAATATCTGAAAGTACATTTCCTAAAGAATCTTCACCCGCATTTTTTTGCTTGATAAGCTGGAATAAAGTAGTTTGAATATCTTGCTTCATCTTCTGTTAATAGACTATAAATGTATCTTTTTTTAGGAGATAGACAAAAATTCTGAATTCTAAATTCTGAATTCCAAATTTTTATGTACTTTTGCACCCTTATATTCAATTATTTATAAATCGGGGTTTCGCACCCCACATTGTAAAAACAATTATGGCAACTAGAATTAGATTGCAAAGACACGGTAAGAAAGGAAAAGCTTTCTTCCACATTGTAGCTGCAGACAGCAGATCTAAAAGAGATGGTAAATTCATCGAAAAATTAGGAATCTACAATCCGCACACAAATCCAGCAACAATTGACATCAATTTTGATCGTACATTAAGTTGGGTGCAAGTTGGTGCTGAAATGTCAGACACAGCGCGTGCTATTTTATCCTACAAAGGTGTTTTACACAAAAATCACTTATTGAATGGTGTGAAAAAAGGCGCATTAACTGCAGATGATGTTGAAACTAAATTTGCACAATGGCTTGCAGATAAAGATTCTAAAATCACAGGTAAAAAAGACGGATTAGCTAAAAACGAAGCAGCGGATAAAGCAGCACGTTTGAAGGCGGAAGTTTTGGCAAATGAAACAAGAGCTAAAGCTGTTGAATTGAAAAATGCTCCTGTAGTAGAAGAAGAAATTGCTGAAGAAGCGCCAGTTGCTGAAGAGGTAATGGAAGAAACTCCAGTTGCTGAAGAAGCAATGGAAGAAACTCCGGCTGCTGAAGAATCTCCAGTTACCGAAGAGGTAGCGGCGGAAGAAGCTCCAATAGTTGCAGTGGAAGAAGCTCCAGTAGCAGAAACACCAGCGGAAGAAGCAGGTGAAGAAGAAAAAACAGCAGAGTAAAAATTAGCATTGAATGAATAAAGCAGATTGCTTTCATTTGGGATATGTAGCGAAACTTCACGGATTTAAAGGTGAAGTTTCGCTGTTTTTAGACGTTACGAATCCCGAAGATTACGAAACGCTCGACGCCTTGTTTATTGAAATAAACGGGCAATTATCACCATTCTTTATTCAGGAATTTAAATTGAAGAACAAAGGTTTCGCTGCTGTGAAATTTGAGGGTGTCAATTCTGAAAATGAAGCGAGAATACTCCTTAGAAAAAACCTATTCCTTCCAGCTCAAATTCTTCCGCCATTGTCCGGTAAAAATTTCTACGACCATGAAGTTGTTGGCTTCACCGTTATCGATGAAAGTTTTGGTGAAGTTGGAATTATTGAAACAATTATCGATTTGCAGGTAAATCCATTGATTCAAATTATGAACGGCTCTAAAGAAGTTCTTGTTCCATTGATTGAAGGAATCGTTCAAAATGTGGATCGAAAGAAAAAAACAATGACAATTAAAGCACCTCCGGGTCTAATCGAATTGTACCTTTCCTAAATTTTAGAGTAAACCTCTTTTATTACTGTATTTCAATTTTTTTCATGTCCGTATTTCAGTTCAAATATTTTTCTATCAATCAAAGTCGATCCGCATTAAAAGTTGGAACGGACGCAATGGTTTTGGGAACGCTAATATCTGCAGATCACAAACGAGTTGGTTTGGATATTGGAAGTGGAACTGGCGTTTTAAGTTTGATGGTTGCACAAAAAAATCCTGAAATTAGAATAGACGCAGTGGAGCTAGAACTCGAGAGCTACAGCGATTGCACCGAAAACTTTACTAATTCACCATGGCGCAAACGCTTGAATGCTATATCCTTGGATTTTTTGGAAATGCAAACGGAGAAGAAATACGACCTTATTTTTACCAATCCACCATTTTTTGAAAATAGCCAGGAAAATATAGAAAAGGCTAAAACGATGGCCAGACACACAAAATCTTTGCCCTTGGATTTGTTGTTTGAGAAAACAGTGAAAATTTTAGATATAACGGGATCTTTTTGGATTATTTTGCCATTTTCCGCAGAAAAAAGAGCAATTCAACGCGCTAATACTATTGGTTTGATTCTAATTGATAAATTTATAATCGAGGGAAAACCTGCCCAAGCAGTTCGCATTGTGCTCCATTTTCAACATGCTACAAAAGATGAAAAAGTACACGTAAACACGCATACTTTTCTAATACGAAATGCCGATAATTCGTATTCTAATCAATACAAGAAAGCAACAGCTGAATTTCACAACAGAGAAGTGTAGGTTAGCGCTAAAACACTCAATTCTAACTAATAAAGTTTATAAATAAGCGGTTTTTCTACCGTTAAATAGACTTTAGAATTGCCAAAATTTCCTCTTGTATTGCGCAACCGGCATTTTTATTATACCATTCCTGCAAGGCGATTTTTTGCAGTTCAAAGGAAGCATTTTCCGCTTTTAACTGGTCAAAGATAACCTGACTTTCAGCTGGTCTCGGACCCCAAATGAAAATATCTTCTCCAGCTTCATTTCGTGCAATTAATTTCGGAATCGATTTCCCTCCATTGGTTAAATAAGATTCAATTTCAGAATTTTCGCTATCCCGCAATTGGAATTTTAAGGTAATGTTTGGATTTAATTCAGCTAACTTCGCAAGGAAAGGAACGTTGTGCGCAGCATCCCCACACCAAGGCTCTGTAATGACAATCCAAGTCTGTTTTTCAGTTATTGACTGAACAGTCAATTTTATCTCTTCTTTAATTTCTCCTTTTTTTACCCATCGGTTTTGACGAGAAAGATTCAGCTTTACATATTCTACAAAATGGAAATCGTCGTAAGGTTTTTCATTTGTTTCTCCTGCGAGTATTGTATCAAATAATTTTTGATAGTCTGAAAATGTCATGGATAGTATTTTTTGTAAAGTTAGTCAATTCAAAAAAAAGACACTTTATTTCATTATAAAATTATTCTACTAATTAACCCTTTTATTTAACCAATAATTTTTTGGTTTAACAATTTATTAATAATTTATTAATGCTAAAGACGAGGGAATTTTAAGCGAAAAATTAGTACGCGGTTGATTAATTTGAATTCTTTTTAAAACAATCCTTGATTTTTCATGGTAAACCGGAAACGAAAAGATAAATTTGCACTAAAATTTTTAAGGCAGTGATAGTGTTTTAAAGTTGGTCGGGGTTAAATTAAGTTTAATTCATTGATAATAAATAAGTTAAAATAATTGGGAAAATGAAATCAACATCAATTGATTACTTACCGATATTGCTTCAAGTATTTGTCGTTGGCGGATTTGTGGTATTTGTGTTATTTATTACCCAATTTTTATCTCCAAGACTTAAATCTAAAAAGAAAGATGCCAATTGGGAGTGTGGAATCGAAGGACAAGGAGATGCGCGTTTTCCAGTTTCGATTCGGTATTTTATGACCGCTATTTTGTTCGTGCTTTTCGACGTGGAAGTTATCTTTTTCTATCCTTACGCTATAAATTTCAAAGTCTTAGAACTAGAAGGACTTTTAGCTGTTATTCTTTTCGTAGCCTTTTTCTTAATTGGCTTTTTATATGTACTTAAAAAAGGAGCATTGGAATGGGAAAAATAGAAGATGTTAATGTAATTAATGGCGAAGGGTTTCAACTTTCCAACTTGGAGAAAGTTGTTGCAAGTGCTCGCGCAAATTCTATGTGGCCGCTTCCTTTCGCAACGTCTTGTTGTGGAATTGAATACATGGCAACGATGGGTTCTAATTACGATTTAGCTCGTTTTGGAATGGAAAGAATGTCTTTTTCACCAAGACAAGCTGATTTGTTAATTGTTGCTGGAACTATTTCCAAAAAGTTAGGGCCTATTTTAAAACAAGTCTACGAACAAATGTCGGAGCCGAAATGGGTTCTTGCCGTTGGTGCTTGTGCATCTTCGGGTGGAATTTTCGACACATATAGCGTTTTACAAGGAATCGATAGAATTATTCCGGTAGATGTTTACGTTCCTGGATGTCCTCCGAGGCCCGAGCAAATAATTGACGGAATAATGAAAATTCACGAGCTCGTGAAGCATGAATCTTTGAGAAGACGCGATTCTGAAGAATACAAAGCAATGCTGCATAGTTATAATATTGAGATAGATGCAAAGTAAATTGTCAAATACGGCAGTATCAGATGCACTAAAAGCGGAATTTGGCGCAGCGATTTTAAGCAGTGAAACGCCGTATGGTTTCTTGACGGTAGAAGTAGAGCCATCTAAAATACACGCTTTAATTAACTGGTTGAAGCAAGAAGAATCCTTGGATATTTCCTTTCTGACAAATATTGGTGGTGTGCATTATCCAGATCAAACGGAAAGAGAATTTGCAGTTGTTTACCACTTGCAAAGTATGTTCAATAATTTTCGGATTCGATTAAAAGCATATGTTCCTCTTCAAAATCCGGAAATAGATTCTATTGTAGATATCTACGCTGGTGCGAATTGGATGGAACGTGAAACATTTGATTTTTATGGTATTCTGTTCAAAGGGCATCCGAATTTGATTCGCATTCTCAATGAAGATTCCATGGATTACCACCCAATGCGGAAAGAATATCATTTGGAAGATGCGACAAGAGAAGATAAAGACGACCGATTCTTCGGAAGATAAAAATAGGAGCGCTATGCATACTTTGGAAAAAGAAAAATCAAACATAGAAGCAACGATACAACGTTCAAACGAAACAATCGACGGTGATATTGCGACCTTGAATTTAGGTCCAACGCACCCTTCGACACATGGGATTTTCCAAAATGTGTTGAAAGTGGATGGCGAGAAAATTCTTTCTTCTGTTCAAACAGTTGGATACATTCACCGCGCATTTGAAAAAATAGCGGAAAGAAGACCATATTCACAAATTACGCCGCTCACAGATCGCTTAAATTACTGTTCCTCCCCAATTAATAATTTGGGTTGGTTCATGACGGTTGAAAAACTAATTGGCGTGGAAATGCCGAAGCGCGTGGATTACATGCGCGTGATAATTATGGAATTGGCAAGAATTGCAGATCATTTGGTTTGTAATTCTGTGATTGGAGTGGACGCTGGAGCCTTGACTGGTTTTACCTATCTTTTTCAGCAGCGCGAAAAAATTTATGAATTATTTGAAGAAGTTTGCGGCGCTCGATTAACGACTAATTTAGGTCGTATTGGAGGTTTTGAAAGAGATTTTTCACCTGAGTTTCACCGAAAGTTAAAAGATTTCCTGAAAGAATTCCCGAAAGTGTTCAATGAGTTTGATGCGTTGCTTTCTAGAAATAGAATTTTTATGGATCGAACAATTGGCGCTGGCGCAATCTCAGCTGAACGTGCTTTGCAATATTCATTTGTAGGCCCAAACTTGCGAGCAGCAGGTATAGATTACGATGTGAGGGTTATGAATCCATACGCTTCGTACGAAGATTTTGATTTTATTATTCCAGTTGGAACACAAGGTGATACCTACGATCGTTTCCAAGTGCGACAAGAAGAGGTAAGACAAAGTTTGCGCATTATAGAACAAGCATTTAGTAATTTACCGGAAGGGGATTACAAAGCAGATATTCCAGAATTTTTCCTTCCTCCGAAAGAAGAAGTTTACAACAACATGGAAGCGTTAATTTATCACTTTAAAATTGTGATGGGTGAAACGCCAATTCCAGTTGGAGAAGTTTACCACAGCGTAGAAGGAGGAAACGGTGAACTTGGTTATTATTTAATCAGCGATGGTGGACGAAGTCCGTATAGGTTACAATTTAGAAGACCATGCTTTATTTATTACCAGGCTTATCCTGAAATGATTACAGGTCAATCCATTAGTGATGCAGTTTTGACATTGAGTAGTATGAATGTAATTGCTGGCGAATTAGACGCATAAATTATGAGTAACACAGAAGTTGAT
>CAIYXD010000005.1 GCA_903930085.1 uncultured Flavobacteriia bacterium | reverse complement strand
TCCAATCGTTATAAATTTTTCTCCACCTTCAGCAGTGAACGTACCACAAATTTGTTCCCAAGAATAGGTTTTGTTGAACGTTTTAGAATCATTTTCCGGGTGTAAAATACTTGCTTCTGCAATAATTGGCGTTTTATCTTCTGTACTTGGATCTTTTTTTGTGAAACTAATGCCAATGTTATTGGATGCATATTTCGAAGCTTCTGCAAGAGAAACATTGAATTTTACGCAGTAACGCATTCCTTTTTTCAATGGTGCATCTAATTTTCCAAGAATATACGAACGTGGAACTTTAGCTCCGAAAGAATACGCTACAATTCCAGCATAATTTGACCCGTCTTTCGCATCTTCTTTTCCATAGACATTATCTGGCACATTTGCTGGTGAAATTTCACTTCCTTTTGCTTTAACAGGACCAAATAAATCGGATGGAACGCCCGTTGGAGAAGTCCATCCTGTTGCGATATCGATACCTTTCAGTCCTTTTATTTTGCCTTCAATAGCTTCAAAACTCCCGTTGGAAACAAGGTTTTCTGTATATTGTCCATATGCAGAAATAGTTGACAACCCAACAAAAAGGATTGCACTGATTTTTCTAAAATTATTCATGGTGTAGCTCATAGTTTTTAACAGTTTTAATAAATGTTTTAACCTTCTCAGGATCAATATCGGGATAAACTCCGTGACCCAAATTTACAATATGTCTTTTACTTGTGAACGAATCTAACATTTTTCTTGTTAAATTTTCAACTTCTTTGTGTGAAGAATACAACGCACACGGATCTAAATTACCCTGTAACGTTCGAGAATCTCCAATTTCCTTGCGAATAGCAACGCTATCCATGTTCCAATCCAAACCAACTGTTGCGCAATTTAATTTTGCAATTGCAGGAATGGAGAGAATCGCGCCTTTCGAAAAGATTGTTAATGGAACCTCCGTTAGGGCATTTGCAATTTTATCCACGTATTTCAATCCAAATTCAGCATATTGTTCTGTCCCCAAAATTCCAGCCCAAGAATCAAACAGTTGAAGCATGTGCGCTCCTGCTTTTACTTGTGCTTTCATATACTGAATTGTCACATCCGTGATCCGACTTAGCAACTCGTGTGCCAAAGTTGGATTGGTGTACAATAATTTTCTAGATTCCGAGAACGTTTTTGAACCGTGTCCTTCCACCATGTAGCAAAAAATTGTCCATGGAGCTCCTGCAAAGCCAATCAGTGGAACTCTTCCATCCAATTCCTTATTCGCAAGTTTGATTGCTTCTAGAACATATCCTAGGCGATCCTCGATGTCAAAATTCGTTTCTGCAAATCGCAAACCTTCTTCGCTACGGATTGTTTTTTCAAACCAAGGACCTTTTGCTTCTAGCATTTGGTATTCCAAACCCATTGCTTCCGGAACGACTAAAATATCCGAAAAAATAATTGCAGCATCTACGCCAAGCAAATCAACTGGTTGAACAGTAACTTCTGCTGAAAATTGCGGCGTTTCAACTAATTCTTTAAATCCAGATAATTTTGCACGAACTGCTCTGTATTCGGGTAATATTCTACCTGCTTGACGCATTAACCAAACGGGATATCTTTCGATTGACTCCCCGCGAGCGGCTCTTAAAATAAGATCATTTTTTAATTCCATTGCCAACAAAGATAATCATTCCTTTTATTTTGAATCGTTCCAATACATAACTACCATATTATTGGTTTTTTTCCATGTGCCAAAAGATAGCTATTCGCTTGACTAAAATGCTTGGAACCAAAGAATCCGCGGTATGCTGACAATGGCGAGGGATGAACCGTTTTGAGAATTAAATTTCGCTGCGCATCCAATTTTTCTGCTTTCGTTTGGGCTTTTGATCCCCAAAGTAAATAAACGATTTCCGTTTGCTCTTGGTTGATCACTGAAAGTACCGCATCGGTGAAGCGTTCCCAGCCTTTGCCTGCATGGCTATCCGGCTTTCCTTCTTCTACTGTTAATACTGTATTTAATAACAAAACACCTTGCTCCGCCCAACGCCGCAGATTGCCATTTGCGTGAATTGGTTTTCCTGTATCGCTTTCTAATTCTTTGAAAATATTATTCAAACTTTTAGGAAATGGAAAAACCGTTTCTTCCACCGAAAAACATAATCCATGCGCAAATCCTTTGGTTGGATAAGGATCTTGGCCAAGAATTACGACTTTTACGTTGTCCAATGGACAAAGATTTAAAGCTTGAAATAGTTCTGATTTTTTCGGAAAAATGCGGTCGCCCGTTACAACGTATTGTTGTTCAACGTATACCATCAAATCCTTGAAATAGGATGTAGACATTTCATCCTTCAATGCTTCTTTCCAGGATTTCTCCAATTCAATTTCCATTTCTCTGAAATTTAGATTCAAAATTAGCACATTAGAAGCAATTGCAAATAGAACATTTCATTTATCTTTGCTGCTATGATGAAGAAACTAATTTTCTGCTTTGCGTTGGCACTTTTATATTCTTGCGGTGATGCGAAACCAAAAGAAACTGAAATCAAAGAAGTTGAGGAAGATACCTCCAAACAAACGGTGGAAGAAATGGCTAGAAGGCACATTGAAGGTAAACTTTCGATTCCAGCAACGGAAAAATACACCTACAAAATTTACAAGGAGCATTTGGATGACGATGGAAAAATCGATGCAATTATTACCGTAAATAGAATGGAATTTGCCATGGACGAAGCATCTAAGTCTAAAAACACTGCAAAATTGGCTGAAATCGGCTTTATGGGGAATTTTAACTATATATTTTTATTCGATGGTGGACTAAACATGATCTCTCCGCAAATTGCAATTCCTTCGAGTCCTATGGCGGAATTAGTTGTTTCTTTCGAAAATATTCAATCGGAAAAATTCAAAGATATTTTAGTTGATTTCCGAATAAAAAATGCGTCGTACAAAGATTATTACGTGATCTCAAACCATATTCCAAGAAGGGTTTTTCAATGGAAAAATTTTGATGGTCTAACAAGTAACACATCGGAAGCTTATTATTTTGAGTACGGAGATGGTACGATGACAGAAATGAAGGATATCCTTGTGAAAAAGGCAATTCTAAAACAACCTACAAAAGAAGTCGACGTATCAACGTATGAACCGGAACTAACTAAAACGGATGAACTTGTTTTTCGCTTTTTTTACCACCCAAAAGAAGGTAAATACATGACAATGAAGAAATAAAACAACAAGACGAAGTCAAAATGATTTCGCCTTGTTTAATTTCTATTTGTTTAATTTTTATTCGTTTAAAACGATCCTCTCAAAGTAACATTAAAGTTTCTTCCCGGAGCGGAAATATTAGATGCAAACACACGGTAGTTCTGATCCAAAATATTCTCACAAGCAACTTGCAACGACACGTATTTATTGAATTGGTAAGACAATCGCGCATTTACAGAAAACCAAGATGGCATTCCGTCCGGTAAAGCGAACGCCTGGTTATCTTCTCCCGACGGACTATAATCAGCAATTCGTTTTCGAGCGCTGTAGTGCACAAATATATCTGCGCGGAACTTTTTATCCATGATTTGAATCCCAAATTTCCCAAATGCCGGTGGAATATGATCCAATGGAATCGCTATTGAATCGGTGACAATTCTTGCTTGAGTATAATTATAAGTGCTATACACGACAACATTGTTGTTAATTCTACCATTCAACGCTAATTCCAAGCCATATAAATAGGCGTTATTTGAATTTGTCATTGCGACAACTTTACTCATTGTTCCCGCATACAAAAGGGAATCCTGTCCTTCAAACGTAAAGTTTTGAACCGTCAATGCGTTGCGATACAAGGTATAAAAACCAGTTACGTGAGCAGTTAAACCATTATCAAATTGATTGGATATTCCAAACTCAGCGTTGTAGGTGTACTCTGGTTTCACGTTTGGATTTGGGACAAAAACTGTTCCCGCAACAGATTCAAACACTTTGCTTAGATCATCCACATTTGGCGCTCTGAAACCAGTTGAAAATGCTGTTGTAACCCGACATTCGTCCGTTGGCATATATATTAATCCAATCGAACCATTCAAGGAATTGTTGTTTTGCTTTGCTTCTTTAAAGGGGAAATTAAAAAATGTTGTATCTGTAAATTTTGCATTCAGTCCAACATTTGAAAAGCGCAAGCCATCGTTTAAAATAAATTTTTCGCTCAATTCAATGGTATGCGTCGCATAAACCGCAATGGAATTCATCGAAGCGCCTCCTGAAGCATAGCGCGTATCCAAAGGAGATTCAATTCCAGTTGAAATAT
The DNA here is from genome assembly GCA_903930085.1 of uncultured Flavobacteriia bacterium. GTDB lineage: Bacteria > Bacteroidota > Bacteroidia > Flavobacteriales_D > Crocinitomicaceae > M0103. The sequence goes on along the minus strand of CAIYXD010000005.1, from coordinate 2,735 downwards.
CTTTTACAAAAGCCGTAGATTGAACATTATTGTACCAACCTTCTATTCCATAGCGAATTTCGTGTCTTCCTACAAATTTTGCGAAATCCAGATTTGCAGTGAAAACATCCAAGTTTTCAATACGGTTATTTTGCTCCATTTGCTGGTATCTTCGGTCAATTCTACTCTCCTCAATTTGCTGGTATCCAACTATTAATCGGGCTTCTTCATACAATATAGTGTTTTTTGAAATGTCTAAAGTGTAAGAAGCTAACAATCGATTTTGAGGACCATAATACCATTCGCCAAACTTTGGTTTTCCAGCAGAAATTTGCGTCAAGCGATCATACCGATCAATATTTGTAGAACTGGAATACTGCAGGTTTACCGTATGTTTTACATTTTCGTTTTGTTTGAACAGGAATTTCTGCAACACATCATATTGTGCGTAACCTGAACCAATTTGTAAATTCGTATCGGCGTTAACAACCATAGAATCTTTCCCGTTAAATTGTTGCACGTACCAAGGTCGCGATCCAAAATTCCCAACAGAGGGATTCCGATTGGCGCCTTGGCGTAAATCCCCAAAATTGGAATACGTGAAGGAAGTTAGCGATCCGAATTTTTTTCTACCGACAGAAACATCCGCATGCGCAGCATAGCCGGAAACAACCGACATGTAACGCGTATAAGCATTTGCTTTCACCTTTGTTTTACCATTTGTGGATAGAATTGGATTTTTTGTGGAGAATGACATTACACCGCCCAAAGCATCCGAACCATACACAACTGATCCGGGACCGTAAACAATTTCTACACGATCCATTATTGCATTATCCAAGGAAATAACATTTTGTAGATGTCCGCCGCGGTAAATTGCATTATTCATTCGGATGCCATCCACTACAATCAATATTTTATTTGCCTCAAACCCACGAATTATTGGGGATCCGCCACCTAATTGCGACTTTTGAACCATAATATTTCCTGCATTTGCAAGTACATCCGCAGTAGAGGATTGATTCAGGCTTTGTATTTCCGTTGCTCGAATGACTTGTATTTTTTGTACAACATCTTTCTTCTTTTCTTCGAATCTGCTAGCAGAAACAACAACCTCATCCATTTCGTTGTATTTCTCCTTTAGCTTAACGGTGTATTTATTAATTTTTAATTTGGAAAGTGTTGTATAATACAAATCGTAACCGTTTTTTCTGAAGTATATCTCTTGGGTTTCTGAAACATCTTTAACCGTAATTATACCCTCTTCGCCAGTTATTGCAAAAGGATATCCTTCATTCCATTTAACAACTTCAACACCTTGAATGGGCTGAAGTGTTTGCTCATTTACGATGGTGATAATTTGCGCCTGTGCCATAAAAACAGCACACAAGCAAACTAAAAGTATGCTTATTTTTTTCATTTGAAATTAATTAGTTAATAACGAACTATTGTTTGGATTCAAAATCCAAACCAAATAATTTCTATGCGTTTTCTGGCGGTGGAGATTCGATTTTAGCGGTAATGTGAAGAACAGATTCTTCGAAGTGAAAAGCAGATTTTGGTAAAGAAGTTGTATCGAAGTTAGGAATTTTAAGTTCAAAAAAGGCAAGAATCAATGGGAAATGTAACGTTTTTAGCCAATTAGATAGTGGTGTTGGATCACGATCGTCGCCTAAATTTATGGAAACTGTTTGTTCTAATTTTTTAAAAAGCAGGGTTTCCTGTGTGTCTGAAATACATTCCATGTAGGTTTTTCCTTCAGCAGTTTCATGGCTACGCACGACATCAAAAAGATTTCCTTGGTAATTGAATTCATTTTTCTTCAACCAAATCAATTCCTCCAATTGGTTTTTATCGAATTCAAAAATAACAAGCTTATTTCTTGGTACTCCTTCCTTTAAAACGAGCTTAATTTCTTTTTTTAGGTGGTAATGCGAAAATTCAAAATAGGCGACAAAACCAATGATTTGCCACGCTACCAAAAAGAATAAACTATAAGAAACTAGTTTTCGCACAAACAAAAGTATACATTTGATTCACAAAAAATTTAGAATGCATTGTTTTTTTTGAATAGAAGATACACGTCAAATGAAAGGAATAATAACTTCAGCAAAAACATTTCGCTATTTCACCCACGGAGATCCATTAAAAGCGAAGCAAATCGTATATGTTCTGCATGGTTACGGTCAACTTGCAGAATTTTTTATTCGGAAATTTCAACATTTATCGGATGACTATTTCATCGTTGCACCGGAAGGAATGCACCGTTTCTACTTGTCAGGATCTTCCGGAAGAGTTGGCGCTTCTTGGATGACAAAAGAAGAGCGTGAAACGGATATTCAAGACAATCTGAACTGGCTAAACGACTTGGATACTGAATTGTGTGCAAAATATACATTTGAAAGAAAACAGCTCGTCGGTTTCTCACAAGGCGGTCCAACAGCTATACGTTGGCAGTTTCAAGGAAATTTAAATGCCGATCAACTTATTATTTGGGCGAGTGTTTTTCCACCAGATTTAATATTGGAGACAGAAATTAGCGATTCCACAACTGCTACTAATTATTTTGTGATTGGTGAAAAAGACGCGTTTTATTCCTTGGAACAACAAAACGAAGTGCGAGCAACCTACGAATTACATGGCTTTACTTCGTTAAGTTACGATGGCAAGCACGACATTGAACCCAAATTAATCCAAAAATTGGTAGAAGAACTTTGATGCCAATGCACAAAGTACTTTTTTTATTTGGCACAATT
>CAIYXD010000004.1 GCA_903930085.1 uncultured Flavobacteriia bacterium | reverse complement strand
GTCGGGAATATTCACCGATCCACCAAACATTAAATGCTCGAAAAGGTGCGCAAATCCGGTTTTGTCTTCCGTTTCATCGCGTGCACCAACATCGTACAAGGTATTTACTACTGCGAGTGGCGTTGTCACGTCTTTGTGAAAAAGCACGGTTAAGCCATTCGCTAATTTGAATCGTTCAAATGTGATCATTAGAATATAAATTTTTCAGTTTGTTGTGCGAGGATGGCAGTGCGGTATTCCGCTATAATTTCTTTTACCACAGCTGTGGCTGGTTTAATTTCGTGTATTAATCCGGAAATTTGACCGATTTCCAGTTCTCCTTCTGTAAGATCTCCTTCAAACATGCCTTTTTTAGCACGACCTCTGCCGAGTAGTGTTTTTAGTTCTTCCGTTGTTGCGCAATTTTCGTACGCTTTTTCAATTTGGTGAAAGAATTCATTTTTTACCAAACGCACAGGTGTTAACTCTTTCAATGTCAATAGCGTGTCGCCTTCTTTTGCCTCTACAACGACTTGCTTGAAATTTTGGTGTGCGCTGGATTCTGGCGTTGCAACGAAGCGACTGCCAATTTGTACGCCATCTGCGCCAAGATGCATCGCTGCAAGCATTGCGCGTCCCGTTCCAATTCCACCTGCGGCAATTAATGGAATAGTCACTGCTTCTGCAACCATTGGAATCAAGCACAACGTTGTTGTTTCATCCCGTCCGTTGTGTCCGCCGGCTTCAAATCCTTCGGCAACCACTGCATCTACGCCGGCTTCTTGCGCTTTTAGTGCGAATTTCACACTGGAAACAACGTGTACAACGATAATTCCATGGGATTTCAATTCTTCCGTCCACGTTTTTGGATTTCCTGCCGAAGTAAAAACGATTGGAACCTTGTGTTTGATAATCGTTGCAACGTGCTTGTCAATATCTGGATAAAGCATCGGTAAATTCACCGCAAATGGTTTGTCAGTAGCTGCTTTGCACTTGAGAATATGTTCTTCTAAAATCGCTGGATACATGGAGCCTGAACCGATAATTCCGAGTCCACCGGCGTTCGAAACGGCAGACGCTAATTCCCAGCCCGAACACCAAATCATGCCAGCCTGAATCAATGGAAATTCAATATTGAACAGAGATGTAATGCGATTTTTCATGTTTAATAAGGAGAATTAATGCGTAAACGTGCGGAATATAAAACTAAACATTAATTCAAAATCACACACTATACGAAAGTACTTTTTTTAGGCGATATTTTTAGCTTTCAAGGTATTTATTTGCCGAATTCAGTAAGATATTCATCCCTTTTGTCAAATTAACCGTCTTTCAAGGAATTTTCACTAATTTAGTTCACAAACTAGTGCTCGGATGTATTGGAGATTTTTTATAGCATTTTTATTTTTAACGGTTTTTACCCCATATTTCGCGCAGGAAACTACGGACAACCATTCGATACAGCATGCTTTTATTGAAAACAAAGGGCAATGGGAAAAGCCGATTTTGTTCAAAACGCATTTTTCAGCCGGTAATCTGTGGGTTCAACAGCGAAAGTTTGTTTTCCACCTTCAGGATTATTCCAACATGCAGAAAAACCATGGGAATCTGAATGCTACCGGTTTGGAAGCTGCTATCCGCCAAACGGTTGTTCACCTTAATTTTAGTGGAGCCAACGAAGTAACACACATCGAAAAGCACCACGAAACGGTTAGTTACTACAACTATTTT
>CAIYXD010000003.1 GCA_903930085.1 uncultured Flavobacteriia bacterium | reverse complement strand
TTTGCACGAAACGGGAACGTATGAAAAAGGAATTTTATCCTACCTTAAATCTGTCTTGCAAAAAGGAGATTCTTTTATAGATGTCGGCGCAAATATTGGCTTGATTTCTATTCACACTGCTAAATTAGTCGGTCAAAAAGGCACCGTTTTTTCCTACGAAGCAATGCCCGCAACTGCAGCTTTGCTCCGCGAAAATATAGCATTGAATCAACTGAAAAATATTGTTGTAGGCGATTTTGCACTTGGGTCAGTCGATGGAAAAACTGAAATTTTTGAAAATTGGCAGGTAAACCGCGGCGGTGCATCGCTGCTTGTGAAGACGGAGCAATCTGCTTCATTTGAAATTGATGTTTTTTGTTTGGATTCTGTTTTCCCAAAGGAATTTCATCCAAAAGTGATTAAAATAGATGTGGAAGGATTTGAAATGGAAGTGTTGAAAGGCGCAAAAAACCTCATTCAAAGTTTACGACCGATTCTAATTATTGAATTTTCTGAAAAGAGGGAAAACACACATGATTCTGCTACTGAAATGGCAGATTTTATTCGTTCTCTAGGAAAGTATCGCTTCTTTAAGTTGAAAGGCGGGAAAGAAAGAAAGTCAAAATTGGTTGAAATAACGGCTGAAGATGAATTCCCTGAGCACGATAACGTAATTTGCATCGAAAACACACGTAATTAATCTGGAGTAAGCTTCCACGTATAAAGAGCAATTCCTTATTTTTATAAGATTAAATTCAAAATTATATGGTAAAATATTCATTTCGCATAGAAAACCCAAACAATCAATACATCCAAATTCAAGTAGTTTTTGAAGTTTTGAGTTCAACCACAATCTTGCGTTTGCCAAGTTGGAGACCGGGAAGGTACGAAATTGGAAATTTTGCTAAAAACGTAAAAGGATTCAAGGTCTACAACGACCAAAACAAACGAATTGAAACTCCAAAAATTACAAAAGATTCTTGGGGAATAAATACTGCTGACACCAAAACGATTCGGGTAGAATATAGTTATTATGCTACGGAATTAAATGCAGGTTCAACGTATCTTTCCAGTGAACAATTATATGTAAATCCAGTAAATTGTTGTGTTTTTACGTTGGAACACGCACACCAACCGACAACGCTGGAAGTATACATTCCTACAAATTGGGAAGTTGCAGGTTCGATGGATAAAGCTGGAAATGTATTATCCGCAGAAAATTTTGACGCTTTAGCAGATTCACCATTTATTTGCTCGGCTAATTTACAGCATGGCGAATATCACTGCAATGGAACTTTGTTTCACATTTGGTTCAATGGAGAAGTAAAACCGGATTGGCCGCGACTAATTGCAGATTTCAAAGCATTTACAGCCAAGCAAATTGAAAAGTTCACCGAATTTCCGGTGAAGGAATACCATTTTTTATGTCAGATTGTGCCGACAAAAATTTACCATGGTGTCGAACATTGTAAATCAACGGTTATTGCTTTAGGTCCTAGTTACGCTATTTTTGGTGCGCTATACAAAGAACTTTTAGGCGTTTCTTCGCACGAATTATACCATACGTGGAACGTGAAAACGATTCGCCCGGCAGAAATGTTTCCGTATGATTTCACAAAAGAGAATTATTCCCGACTCGGTTACATTTGCGAGGGCGTTACAACCTATATGGGTGATTTGTTCCTTCTAAAAAGTGGCGTTTTTTCCTTGGGTCAATATTTCAATGAATTGAATCAGCAACTTCAAAAGCATTTTGATAACCACGCTAGATTTAATTATTCCGTTGGAGAATCTTCTTTCGATACGTGGTTGGATGGCTATGTTACTGGTGCGCCAGGCAGAAAAGTTTCCATTTATACCGAAGGCTGTTTATTGGCTTTTGTAATGGATGTAATGATTTTGCGCGCAACTACGAATAAATCAAGTTTAGATACTGTCATGAAACAGTTGTTTTTTGATTATGCGGATAAAGGAGTTGGCGTGACAGAGGAAATTTATCTGGCAGAATTGCAGAATATCTCCGGCATTTCATTTCAAGAATTTTTTGTTGAATTTGTGCATGGAACAAATCCATATGAAGCAATTTTAACCGAAAGTTTCGACTATCTAGGATTAGAATTGAAACATGTTCCTTCTCCAAACTATTCTATGGGTAGATTAGGGTTTAAAACGGTTCCAACCGCTGCAAATTTTACCGTTACAGCATTGTATCCCGGCGGACCTGCAGATCTAGCAGGAATGATGATTGGTGACGAAATTCTTGCCGTAAACGCGATTTTATGCGCTGGCGAATTGGATCAATGGCTATCTTATTTTGATAACGACGTTAAAAAACTTACTGTTATTCGATCAAGCCGTATCGTTGAGTTAATTCTACCGGAAGTAATGCGCAATTTCTATTCGGAGTATTCGATTATTCCAATTGAAAACCCAACGAAATTACAAGATAACGCATTGGCAGCTTGGATTTCCTAAAACAGTCTTTAGCGTAAGAATTTAAAACTTATAACTGATTCCCAAACTTGGTAAAATAGGGAACTGGTAAATTTCTTCCGAGGTAACACGATTCACGTAAAAGATATTGTTTCTGTTGTATACATTGGTAATACTTCCTACAATCTCCAGAATATCTTTGTTCTTAAATTCAAAATGTTTTTTCACGGTGATATCCAAACGGTGATAATACGGTAAACGCTGGCTGTTAAACGTTCCTAGACTTGTTGAAACATTGGAAGGATTGGAGGTGATAATATCCGTTCCAACGCCATTTTGGAAATTTTCTCCTTGGTAGAATCCTGCATTTGGCGTAAATGGTAAACCGGAACCTAAATTCCAACGAACACTTAATTCGATGTCTTTCTTTTTGCCAAACATATAGGTTCCAACTAAATTAACGTTGTGACGTCTATCAAAAACCGGAAAATATTGTGAAAAACCATCCCAACGTGTAGAATAACCGTACGAATAAACTGTCCACAAGAAGAGTCTGTTTTTGCTGTATTTTATGAGTAAATCCGCTCCATAGGAAACGCCATCTTCGATGATGAAATCTTTTTTGTATACATCGTCAATTTGTGAAAATTCCGACACATCATCATACAATTTGTTTTGGTTGATGTTACTTAATTGCGAGAAATATTTGTAGTAACCTTCTAAGTTGATGGAGATGTTTTTTCCAAGATCATATTCTGCACCAACAATTGCATGCCAAGCGTATTGGATTCCATTTTTAATACTTTTTTCACTTTGAAACTGGTTCACAAAATTTTCCTGCACATTTGTTGGCGCGGATAAAAGACCGTTGAACAAGTTGACAATATCTTTATCGGAGGAAGCGGAGGTGAAATTTTGTGAGAACCTTCCACCGGATAATTTAAAGCGCAATTTTTCGGTTGCATTGAATTTCGCTCCAATTCTCGGTTCAATAGAAATTGTTCCAAGTGATGCATATACTTGAGCGCGCATGCTAGGTTGTAAAACCCAACGGTTTCGAACAATTCGGTAGGTGAAATATGCACCAATTTCTGTTGTAAAATTAGTTGCTTCAATTTTTCGTTTAGCTTCGTTAAACGTAACAAAGGAAGTGTTGAATCCGCTGAAATTCAATCCGTAATTCATTTCGCCTTCGTTTTTCAAGAAATACGAGAAATCAAATCCAACATCAAAACCACCAATTTTACTGAATCTTGGTTGTACTAAATTTTCAGAAAAGGTAGTTTCATAGGTGCTTCCGTTAACGTGACCTTTAATAATCATTGGTGAAGTTCCTGGAACAAGTAGAAAGTTCATTCCGCCTCCAGATGCTTTCCAGTCTAAATCTGCAACAGAATAATTTACACTGTCTCGGTTGTGAAATGCAAATGCAGAAAATTTTGAGCCACCTTCACTGTTAAAAGTTACTTTTCCGTATAAATCCGTGAAATTAAAGGGTAAACCATTACCGTCATTTATGTTTGGATACAAACTTTTGGAAGTGTAATCCAACAAACTGTGTTTACCTGATAATACATAAGATCCAGCGCTCGCTGTGCCATCTTTTCTTTTTGAAAAAGGACCTTCCAAAACTGCTTTCGCAAGAAAAGGAGAAGTAGAAACTTTTCCTCCAAATTGTTTTCTATTGCCATCCCGATAGGAAATATCCATTACCGAGGAAATTCGTCCACCGTATTTTGCATCAAATCCACCAGTATAAATATCAACGTTTTTAACCAATTCCGTTTCAAAAACAGAGAAGAAACCAATCGAGTGAAATGGATTGTAAATTGTCATTCCATCCAATAAAATTTTATTTTGGATCGGTGTTCCGCCGCGAACGTAAAGTTGTCCGCCTTGATCTCCAGTTGTTACCACTCCAGGAGTAACGGAGAACGCGCCGACAATATCATTTTCACCGCCCACACTTGGAATACGTTCCAAACCTTTTTTATCTAATTTTAATTGAGAAATCAATACTTCGTTTTTCTTCTGCTTCGCTTGGGCGCTTACATTTACTTCGTCCATTTCTTTAACTGCCGCCAATTTTTCAAGTTCAATTTTAACGTCCAATATGCCTTTGGCAAGTTTAATTTCCACGTTTTTCGTGTACGTCTCATAGGAAAAATTGTCAACCTTCAAAATATAACGACCAGGTGCAATTTTAGGTAAAGAGAAAAAACCGTTTAGATCTGTTAATGCTCCTGAAATGGTGGAACTATCCGAAGCATTCATCAAACGAATCTTCTCAAATGCCATTGGCTCACCATTTGTTTTGTTGTAGATAAATCCACGGATGGAATAATCTTGGGCAGAAACAATACTAACAACTAAAAGGTTGAATATCAGAAGTATAAAAATTTTCATAGAATTAACAGTTCTTTTGAGTTTTCGAAGATAAGATATTCTCCGGATTTGACAGACGATTGCGCTTAAAACAATTTGAATTGTAGCTAATATTTAGCTAGTGGTTTTTGTTCTGAAGCATTTTTTTTGCTTTTTCCCAATAAACATCCATTTCTGTTAACTTCATATCTTGAATACTTTGCTGTTCATCGATAATCATTTTTTCCATTAACTGAAAGCGATCTATAAACTTCTTATTGGTTTTTGCCAGTGCATTTTCCGGGTTAATATTTACAAATCGTGCATAATTTACAAGCGAAAACAAGACATCCCCAAATTCCTCCTCCATGTGTTCCGAATTTTTGGTTTGTTCCACCTGAAATTCTTCCATTTCTTCTTTTACTTTTTCCCAAACGGCTTCTTTCGAGTCCCATTCGAACCCAATTCCCTTTACTTTTTCCTGAATTCTAGACGCTTTCACCATAGCGGGAAGGGAAGAAGGAACTCCTTGAAGTACGGAAGTTTTTCCTTCGTTTAGTTTAATTTTTTCCCAATTTGCTTTAACTTCATCTTCCGTTGCAGCCTCAATATCTCCGTAAATATGAGGGTGTCGGTGAATCAATTTATCACAAATCGCATGAAGCACACTTTCAACTGAAAAAGCGCCTTTTTCTTCCCCGATTTTACAGTAGAAAACCAAATGCAAGAAAAGATCGCCAATTTCTCCTTCCAGAGATTTTAAGTCGTTGTCAATGATAGCATCTGCTAATTCGTAGGTTTCTTCGATTGTCAATGGACGCAGTGATTCTAGTGTTTGTTTTTTATCCCAAGGGCATTTTTCACGGAGCTCATCCATAATTTTCAATAGTCGCCCAAAAGCTAAAAGTCGTTCGTCCATTTTTTTTCCTAAAAGTAGAAATTTTTTAGAAATCTTTCGTAAATCATTACATTTGTTCTAGCTATGCATAACCTTAAATTCATATTTTGGATGTTCCTCGCATTTCCTTCCCATGCTCAAATGGGCAAAGAATTGGGAATTGAATTCCGTCAAAAATTGGGTTTTCTTGCTGCACATCGCGGCGTAATGGGACATTTAGCGGAAGGACATGCTTTTGCAGGCGAAGTTTCTTTTTTTCAGCAGACAAGAGGAAAAAAGCAATGGCACAGCGCATTTAATTATCCTCAAGTTGGTGTAACTTTATTTGGTGGATCTGTTGGAAATAATAGAATTCTCGGCACGTATTGGGGAGCTTACAGCTTTATTGAAATTCCATTCACACTTTCTGATAGATTCGGATTTTCTGCCAAAATTGGTTCTGGATTGGGTTATGGAACCAAAATATACGATCCGATAACCAATCCGAAAAATGTTGCGATGAGCGCCCACCTCAACGCGCTAGTTTGTTTTGGTTTGAAAAGTTCCTACACCTTTGGTCGCAACAAAATTACCGCAGGCGCAGATATGACGCATTTTAGCAATGGCGCTTCTAAAGTTCCCAATCTTGGTGTGAATTTACCATATCTTTCCTTGGGATATTCCAGAACGATACAGTCTAAACCGAAAGATACTTTAGTTCTACAAAATCAATTACCGTTTAAAAAATGGTTATTTGCAGTTACGCTGATTGGTTCTTCTAAAGAAACGTTTCCAACCGGCGGTAAACAATATCCTGTTTTTGCAGTTAGCACCAGTTTTAGATGGTTTAACAAACCAAAAGTTGGCGTGGAAGTAGCGTTTGATGTTATTTCGAAACAGGCAATTCTCAGTTACAAGAAAGAGATTCAGAAAACACAATGGGATATTTTACAAATGGGACTTTATATCGGCTACTTGGTTCCACTGGATAATTTCCATCTAACAATTGGAATGGGAACGTATGTGAAAGATAAATACCAGCCGGAAGATTTTATGTACCACAGAGTTGGAATGCGGTATTATTTTAAAAATGGAATCAATACACAGATTATTTTGAAATCCCATTGGGCTAGGGCAGACTACGTTGAATGGGGAATTGGATATACGTTTAATTATTTAAAGAAATGATGGTGCGCGCTTTAATTTGGAGCTTTTTTGTGCTGATTTTAGTTTCCTGCAAGAAATCAGAAGATAGAGCATGTTGGAAATCTACGGGTGAAGAAACGAGTGTTGAAATGCAATTGGATCCGTTTTCAAAAGTATTTCTTCACGAACACATTGAATATGTTTTAGTGCAGGATTCTGTTGAGAAAATAGTAATCACAGGCGGTAAAAATTTGGTGAATTTTATAAAAGTGGATTTTGTTGATGGCTTTTTGGATGTGAAAAATGAAAATAAGTGCTTTTTTCTGCGATCTTATAAAAAGAAAATTCGCGCGGAGATTCATTTTAAGCAAATCAACGAAATCATTTTTGAAGGAACAGAACCTTTGACAAATCAAGGTTTATTGGAGTTTAACTGGCTGAATATTTTAATTCGAGATGGCGCAGGATCGGTGAAACTGAATTTTAATGCTGAATCTATTTTTGCCACAATTTCGCATGGATGGGGAGATTTTACATTTACAGGCCATACAAAACAAGCAAATTTCAATATACGAAGCAATGGATTTTGTGACACGTATGGTTTAACGGTTGCGGATTCATTGACCGTTGTGTCCAATACACAGGGAATTACAAAAATTAATGCAAATGGCGTTAAATTGAAGGCGCAAATTGATACGGGAGGTGATATTTTTTATAAAGGAACGCCATTTTCTGTTAAACTAAATCAATATGGAGAAGGACAATTAATTGATGCTAATTAAATTCTTCCTAATTTTGTAAAAAAAAAAGCATGCAACTTATTTTACTAACAATTGTACTTCTAGCGCTCGCATTTGGCGGAATTGCTATAAAGATTTGGGCGAAAAAAGATGGTAAATTCGCCGGAACGTGCTCCAGTAACAACCCATTGCTGCAGGAAGAAGGCGCTGTTTGCGGATTGTGCGGTGCAAAGCCAGAAGAGCAGTGCCAGAGTTAGAAAATCACGAATGCTAATTGCTGCGTTTCAAATCCATTAAAATCTTAAACGCTTGATCCACATCGTTCTGACGAACAACAATCGTAAATTCATTCGAAGTAGACATGATTTCGATGATATTTATTCCTTCCCATGCCAAATGTTTCAGAATATAGTAATAGATTCCATAGACTTCTGTGTTGATTAATGGAAGTTTTACCGTTACAGATGCAAGATTTTTTGTGTTTGATTTCAACCGTTCCTCTTTAAAAATGCGTTCTATTGTCTCTGCTTGTTGGGAACTTACAATAAAAGTGGTTTCACTCACTCCTTTGCACAAAGTAAAAAAACTGGCGTTGTCCTTGTGGATTTCAATCAGAAGCTCCGACTGTTTTGTTTTTAGCGATTCGGAATTTTCAAACGTGTAATCCGTAAGGTTACTGCGAACTAGAAAATCGCCCAAATCACCCATCACATTGTTGATTTTAATATTGAGCTTTCGGTACAACCCTGGAGTCATGCGTTTAATAGCCATTACGACTGCACCTTCTTTGATTTTTTTACCAGTAATTTGTTCGATTTCTGGTAGTATTTTCCGGGCAAGCGCAGAAATATTTATGAGATCATCCGTCATTGCTTCCCGAAGAAAGGGACTTTTGTTGATTATATCTTCTGTGATTTTGCCAATTGAACCCATCGTAGTATTTAGTTTAGCTCAAAAGTAAGGAAAATGTTGTTAATTTTTAATGTGTTATTTTAAAATTCTAACAAATTGAAAAATTTCTACGCATTCTGTGTTTTTTCTATCGCGTAATTCAAAGCAATCCTCAATTGTTCTTCGGGTGTTAAGTCACTCGTATCGATAACAATAGCATCTGGTGTTTGAACCAGCGGACTTTCTGTTCGGGTGGAATCCAAGTAATCGCGTTCCCGCAGATTTTCTAAAACTTCTTCGAAGCTTGTTTCAACCTTCTTTTCCTTCAATTCTTTGTACCGCCTTTGTGCACGGATTTCCGGAAGAGCGGTGATAAACAGTTTTAATTCTGCAGTTGGAAAAACAACCGATCCAATATCTCTTCCGTCCATCACAATTCCGCCATTCATGCCCATTTTTCTTTGGTCCAAAACCAATTTGTGGCGTACATTTTTAAGTGCTGCAATTTTAGAAACGTGCGCAGCAACTTCCGGCATACGGATCAATTCCTCCACATTTTCGCCGTTTAAATATAAATCAGCTTGTTTTGTTTCTGGGTTGAATTTAAAATCTAAATCGATATGTTCCAAAGTCGCTTCTATTGGAGCAACTGCAGGAATTCCTTCTGGCAACAAACCATTTCGAAGACAATACAATGTCACACCTCGGTACATTGCGCCACTATCAATAAAAATATATTCCAGTTCCTTCGCCAGCGCTTTTGCGAGTGTACTTTTCCCGCAGGAGGAATAACCATCAATTGCGATCGTGATTTTCTTTTGCATGAAGCGAAAGTATGGAATGTTTTGCCAAAAAAAAAGCGTTTGGTCGCAAGCGTAGTTTGAAATGTAATTTCAGTTTCTAAAAAAAATAAAATTTTTAGAAAAGAAAAAAAGAATACTACTTTCTCCAGCGGGAAAGATTGGTGGAAAGTGTCAACATATTATTGAATCCCGCTCTGGAAAACACAGAAAAACCATAATCTATTGAGATTCTCTTAAAATAAAGTCCAACACCAAAGGTAAATCCTGCAACGCCCGGACGTTGTTCCAATTTTAGTTCTTGTCTTCTGTGGTAATCAAATCCAGTGCGAAGGTGAATGTTTTTTGAAAGTAAAATTTCTACTTGATAAGAGAAATGCCGGGCTAATTTTTGACCAAATCCTGCGGTTGCAACTGGAATTGTATCGCCTGTTAATGGATCAATTGTTGGAAGTAAATTTGGATCTTTATACGTTATATCCCAGGTGTTTAAATGGTGCGCAAGCAGCGAAAATCGAAATGGTGCGTGTTCCAGTTTATACGATCCAGCCAGTTGAAATTCTGCCGGCAAAGGTGCACGATTTTTAGCGTAATAAGCGTCGAATTGAACACCTGCATTTTTCACTAAAGCAGTGACGAGAAGATTCTCTTTAGCATTTGTATATGTTCCAGCAAGATCAATAGATGCACCAAATGCGTTGTAACTTTCCAATTGGGAATAAAGAAAATTTACATTACCGCCAACTGAAATTCGCGGATTTAGCTGCTTGCCATATCCTGCACCAATAATGCATTCAAATGGTGAAAATGTTCCTATTTCCGTTCCGTTGATGTCGGTTCGTTGAAAATTTCCGTAATTAACATAGCGAATGGAAGTTCCTAAAAAGCCATTTTTCAAATTCCGACCATACGCAACTTGTCCATAATTAATTCCTCCTGCCAAAAACGCTTGATTTACACTAAGTAAAGTGTGCATTTTTTCATTATACAAAGATGGATTTGCG
>CAIYXD010000002.1 GCA_903930085.1 uncultured Flavobacteriia bacterium | reverse complement strand
GTACATAATGTTTGATTGGCAGATGCTGTTAATGAGAAAGATGGGGTAATAATTTGATTATTTGTTCCAGTACCTCCAGAAGTTGCTCCATTCATTGGGAACTCCGTATCAAAAGCACTTGCATTAGTTGTACCATTAGCACCAGCAATTACATTTTGGGTAAATCCTATATTACTAGAAGCAATATAACCACCGCTACCACCACCACCTGGCCCTTGAGCTTCACTATTAGTAGTACCTGATTTTATTTGATTTCCTCCGTTACCTCCGTTTGCATTGGCTGTGATACCTGAAATGGCTCCATTAGATTTTAAGACAATAGTTCCGCCAGCACCTGCACCACCTGCGCCATCAATACCTTGCTGTGGATTAGTAAAATTTCCTATTCCAAAAGCATTACCTCCGTTAGCTCCATTTGAAGCAATGGATCCAGATCCTGAAATTGTACCGTAGTTTAATAAGAAGATAAGTCCCCCACCTGCACCGCCAGCACATGCACCAGCACCATTAGATTGCCCTGAAGTGGTATGCCCTGCGCCGCCGCCGCCGCCCATAAATAGTTTACCTGTTGAGTAGTCTAAAGGTCTTCCGCCAAATCCACCTCCACTAATACGTCTGAATGTTCCCCATAATGTACTATTTGGACCAACAGAATTAACATTTGCAGTGGTAGTTGTTGAAGAACCATAACCACCTTTTCCGCCACCACTTGATGTTACGGATGCTTTTCCAGGCCACTCCAAATCCCAAATAGCATTAAAGCCAGCACCTGGATTTCCATGACCATTATAACTACCAATAGCACCTCCATTTCCGCCGCCGCCGCCGCCACAGTTGTTGGCATTACCACCACCACCTGCGTTTCCAGGAGCACCTTTGCAAAATCTTCCTAATGAGTCAAAAGTGTTGTTCAATCGATCACTTCCTATTCCTTCTCCTTTTTCAGAGCCTTTGTTTGTTGAAGTAAGAGAGGATAATGGAAAAAAATCAGTTCCGCCAGAAGCTGTTGGTAAACCGCCTCTAAAACCTAAGCCAGTAGCGGTAACAAGGCCATTAATTGTTGTATTACCATCTACTTCTGCAACTAAAACGCCTCCAATTCCAGTTGTTCCATTCCAAGAATCGGAGGTTAATGTGCCCG
The DNA here is from genome assembly GCA_903930085.1 of uncultured Flavobacteriia bacterium. Taxonomy (GTDB): domain Bacteria; phylum Bacteroidota; class Bacteroidia; order Flavobacteriales_D; family Crocinitomicaceae; genus M0103. The sequence goes on along the minus strand of CAIYXD010000002.1, from coordinate 668 downwards.
TTCCAGTTACCGTTAAAGCATTATACCTTGGCACACGAACAATTTGTGTTTTACCTGTTGCCGAATAGTCATAAGTTAGCCCACACTCTAGTTCAATTTGATTGGCAGAAATAACGGTTTTAACCTGAGCAAATTCATAGTTTCCACAATTTTGATAACTGTAAATCTGTCCATAAAGACTATCAGTTACATAAGCTTCCAAGGATTGTAAGGTTTTAATTTTACTAAAGCTCCTTGCATTTGGATAATCATAATCAAATCTCCCGCTGCCAATGGAGAGGAAAAACGTGAATTAGCATTTAAGGAACTTGCAGCTACATTAATAGTAGTATTTCCAGTACTTGCATTCGATGTTAGGGTAGTAAATTCATTGATTCTCACATTCGCGATTGAAACGCTTAATGATCCGTTTTTTCCTTTTTGAGAAAAAATAGTTAAACTTAATACCAGCAACGTAATAGTGTATAGAACTTTCATTTTTCTGATTTTTTTGAACTCTCCAAGATAAGACTTTTTATCTTTTTTACCGCAAAATTCAGAAAATTAACAGAATCTTAATTTAGTTAAAATTCATTCCTCCAAATCAATAACAATACCCCTACTAATGCCAGTAAACAAGCAAAAACGGATTGACTGGTGATTCTCTCTTTATATATAATTAGGCTAAT
>CAIYXD010000001.1 GCA_903930085.1 uncultured Flavobacteriia bacterium | reverse complement strand
TCCAGAGCTTATATTCCATCGAATATCTGGCCTGAAGTAAAACGTATATTTGTAGAACAAGTTTCTTCTTTCAAGATGGGATCTCCAGAAGACACATCCAACTTCATCAATGCAGTTATTGATGTTAGAGCTTTTGATAAAATTGCTGGTTACATTGACTATTGCAAATCTCACAACGATGCGGAGATAATCACTGGTGGAAATTACGATAAATCTAAAGGATATTTCATCGAACCAACTGCGGTTGTTACGACTGAACCAAAATTCAGAACGATGTCGGAAGAAATCTTTGGTCCTGTTTTAACCATCTATGTTTACGACGAGAATAAATTTGAAGAAACATTGGCTATTTTAGATGAAACTTCGGAATATGCATTAACAGGATCCATCATTTCAAATGATCGCTACGCCATAAATCTTGCAACAAAACGTCTTGAAAACGCTGCTGGTAATTTTTACATCAACGATAAGCCAACAGGTGCTGTTGTCGGACAGCAGCCTTTTGGCGGAGCTAGAGGTTCTGGTACAAATGACAAAGCTGGTGCAGCAATGAATTTAATGCGCTGGGTTGCGGCTAGAACAATTAAGGAAACATTTGTTCCACCAACAGATTATAAATATCCATTTTTAGGATAAATACTAGTCGTTCAAATAATAAACGCTATTTTTAAAACGCTTTCTTCGGAAGGCGTTTTTTTTAAACTAATATTTCCAAAGATGACACATACTATTAAACGTTTAATTCCAACGCTATTATTACTTCTTGTTTTCGTTTCTTGTACTGCAAAAAAAGCAGAAAAGCAGGCGCAAACTGACGATGCTATTCTCCAACAATACATTCAGGAAAATGGCCTAACAGCACAAAAAACGGCAAGTGGACTGTATTATGTGATTGAAAATCCAGGAACAGGTTTACCGTGTAATTCCAATTCGTATGTGAAAGTTTCCTACAAAGGATATTTTACAGACGGCGTTGTTTTTGACGAAAGTGATGCGCAGGGAATTTCGTTTAATTTAAATGGTGTTATTGAAGGTTGGACGGAAGGAATTCCCTATTTTAAAGAAGGTGGAAATGGTAAATTATTGCTACCGTCCGCTTTGGCTTATGGAAAATCTGGAACAAGCGGAATACCGCCAAATTCTGTGTTAATTTTCGATGTTAAATTACTAGAAGTTTTATAATTGTAGGGAGTTTCAAAAAAACCGCTTACGAAAGCAGGCTATTTTAAACACTTAAAATAATCAAACGGCTCCAGACAATCGATGCACGTATAATGCGCTTTGCATGCTGTGCTTCCGAATTGACTCACCATTTTAGTGCTTTTTGAATGGCATTTTGGACAAGGAACAACCGTTGGTTCAGCGAATAATACACTTTTATCGACTTCGTTCTCAGGTGGCGCAATTCCATATTCCCGCAATTTATTTCTGCCACTTTCCGATAACCAATCTGTTGTCCATGCAGGAGAAAGCACTAAGTCAACAGACACCTTTTTCAACCCTTTTTCCTGCAGTTTTTCAATGATTTGCACTTCGATCATTTTCATTGCGGGGCAACCGCTATACGTTGGCGTAATAGTAACATGGCAATTTTCATCGTCTAATTTTACAGCACGCACAACGCCAAGATCGACAATGGATAATACAGGAATCTCCGGATCGGAAACTTCTTCCAGGTATTCCCAAATGTCTTTATCTGTTACCATTCCATATTCGGGTAAGCACGCTGCATGTATTGTAATTCGGCTAAAATATGTCCCATGTGTTCAGAATGCAAACCTTTTCGTCCGCCTGTTTGTTTCCAATTATTCGCAGG